>CACXHG010000224.1 GCA_902767355.1 uncultured Bacteroidia bacterium | reverse complement strand
TGCACATAATCCTGGTCGGTGGCTATGCTCACGGAGTCTATCCTGTATTTGTTGAGCAATTCGCGGCAGGCGGCATCGAAGGCCGCCGCGCGCTTTTCGTAGGCCTTGCGCATGGCCCTGGACGAGGTGTCCACCCAGGCGCCGGCCCCGGTTTCGGCATCGCGCACACGCACGAGTCCAAGGTTCGGAATGGTCTTCTCGCGCTTGTCGTAGATGTTTATCACCGATATGTCGTGCCGGTTAGCTGCAATCTTGAGCGCGTCTTCCCAGCGGGGGCGGCCTTCGGCGTCGCAGTCCATCATATCGGACAGAACGAAGGCCGTGCAGCGCTTCTTGATGGCATTGGTCAGGTAGCGCAGGGCCTCGCTTATGTCGGTGGTGCTGTCGTCGGGAGTGAACTCGACCAGCTCGCGTATTATGTGCAGCAGGTGGCTGCGCCCCTTCTTGGGCGGGATAAACTTCTCTACCTTGTCGCTGAAAAACAGCGCCCCCACCTTGTCGTTGTTGATGGATGCAGAGAAAGAGAGTACCGCGGCAATCTCGGTGGCCATATCCTGCTTGGTGCGCACGCTGGTGCCGAAAGAGCGCGAGCCGCTGACGTCTATCAGCAGCATCACTGTCAGCTCGCGTTCCTCCTCGAACACCTTCACATAGGGCGCGCGCAGGCGGGCGGTCACATTCCAGTCCATGTTGCGGACATCGTCGCCCCACTGGTATTCCCGCACCTCGGAGAAGGTCATACCGCGCCCCTTGAAGGCGCTGTGGTATTCGCCTGCAAACATCTGGTGCGAAAGGGCGCGCGTGCGTATCTCAATCTTGCGAACCTTTCTGAGCAGTTCGTTACTGTCCATCTCGAAAGCCTCCCGCTACTAAGGAACCTCTATAGTGTCGAGTATTGCGCTGATGATATTCTCGGAGGTGATATTGTCGGCCTCGGCCTCGTAGGTAAGGCCGATGCGGTGGCGGAGCACCTCGTAGCAGACGGCGCGCACATCCTCGGGAATCACATAGCCGCGGCGGCGGATGAAGGCGTAGGCCTTGGACGCCATCGAAAGGGCGATGCTGGCACGCGGACTGCCGCCGAAGGCAATCATATTCTTATATTTCTCAAGCCCGTATTCCTCAGGGTTGCGGGTCGCGAACACAATATCCACAATGTAGCGCTCGATCTTTTCGTCCATATACACGTCGCGCACCACGCTGCGGGCACGCACGATGTCCTCGGGCTTGATCACGACATTGGGCTTGGGCAGCCCCTCGCCGCTGTTGTTCATGCGCATGATGAGCTTTTCCTCTTCTTTCTTGGGATATTTGACCACTACCTTGAGCATGAAGCGGTCCACCTGCGCCTCGGGCAGCGGGTAGGTACCCTCCTGCTCGATGGGGTTCTGGGTCGCCATCACCAGGAAGGGTTCGGGCAGGCGGAAACTCTCGTCGCCTATGGTCACCTGGCGCTCCTGCATGGCCTCCAGCAGCGCGCTCTGCACTTTGGCGGGAGAGCGGTTGATCTCATCGGCCAGGATAAAGTTGGCGAAGATGGGGCCTTTCTTTATCTGGAACTGCTCGCTCTTCTGGCTGTAGATGAGCGTGCCGGTGACATCGGCGGGGAGCAGGTCCGGGGTGAACTGGATACGGCTGAACTTTGCGTCCATAGTGTGGGCCAGAGTGTTGATTGCAAGGGTCTTGGCCAGGCCGGGGACGCCTTCGAGAAGGATATGACCGTTGGCCAGCAGACCTATGAGCAGATTCTCGATGAGGGGTTTCTGCCCCACGATGACCTTGCCCATCTCCATCTGGACGACATCCACAAAGGCGCTCTCGCGCTGGATGCGCTCGTTCAGTTCTTTGATGTTTTCACTGTTCATATCAAAATGTTTTGTAAATTTGCTTGTTATATCCTACAAAAATAGCAATTATTTTTCCAATGCGATTCTTTGTGTCGGTGTCATACAACGGCGAACGCTACAGCGGCTGGCAGCGCCAGACGAATGCCACGTCCGTCCAGGAAGTATTGGAGAAAGCGATGTCGCTCGCACTGGCCTGCCCCATAGAACTCACGGGGGCGGGACGAACCGACGCTGCAGTGAGCGCAAGCGGCTATATCGCTCATTTTGACTACGACGGACCTATCAAAGAACCGGCTTCCATTTTGTACAAAATAAATGCCATCCTGCCCTCTGACATAGTGGCACATTTCATAGCCCCGGTGGCTCCCGAGGCCCATGCCCGCTTCGACGCCACCAGCCGCAGCTACCGCTATAAAGTGCACACGGCCAAGGACCCTTTCGCCTGGCATTCTTTCTACTGCAAGTTTCCGCTGGATGTGGATGCGATGAACCGCGCGGCCGCCCATCTACTGGGCCGCCACGATTTTGCCTGCTTCGAAAAGGCAGGGTCCGACAACAAAACCTCCATCTGCACCGTGACTCGGGCCGTATGGACTGCAGTTGACTGCGACCACCTTCAGTTCGACATCACCGCCGACCGCTTCCTGCGCAATATGGTGCGCGCCATCGTGGGCACGCTGATAGACGTCGGCCGCGGCAAAGTATTTGCAGAAGACATCCCGGGCCTGCTGCAATCCCGCGACCGCTCCGGCGCCGGGCAGTCGGTGCCGGGCGAAGCGCTCCAGCTGTGCGGCATAACTTATCCTTATGAGCTTTTGCCGCTTTAGAACAGTTTTTATTATTTTGCAAAAAAATTATCAATAAACATAACAAGCAATGTTACTTACAACTTTCCTCCAAGCCTCAGCAGAAGAAATCGCCACCACCGTAGAAGAAGTGGCTCCCGAGGCTTCGTTCTCCCTTCTGGGCATGGCCAGCAAAGGCGGCTGGCTGATGATTGTGCTCGCACTGCTCTCGATTGTCGCGATTTACATCTTCGCCGAGAGGCTCTACGCCATCAACCACGCCGCAAAGATCGACAAGAATTTCACCAAGGACATCACCGACTACCTGCAGGACGGCAAGAAAAAGAGCGCCCTCGCACTCTGCAAGAAGAGCGACACCCCTATCGCACGCATGCTGGAAAAGGGTATCGACCGTATGGGCCGGCCCCTGCACGACATCCAGGCAGCTGTGGAGAACGTGGGCAACCTAGAAGTAGCCCGCTTGGAGAAAGGCCTTCCGATTCTGGCCTCCATCGCCGGCGGCGCGCCTATGATCGGCTTCCTGGGCACAGTAATCGGTATGGTGCAGGCCTTCTTCAATATGTCGCAGGCCGGCAATAACATCGATATAACCCTGCTTTCCGGCGGTATTTACACCGCGATGATTACCACCGTCGGCGGTCTGATCGTGGGTATCATAGCATACTTCTGCTATAACTTCCTCACCAGCCGCGTATCCGACGTGGTTTACAAAATGGAGAACAGCACCATAGAGTTTATGGACGCGCTGGAAAGCGGCGCAAGCGCACAGCCCCAGGGCGACTCCTTTGAACTTGACGTGGAATAATACTCTAAGGCAATGGCACTCAAACGTTCCTGCAAGATAGATTCCAGCTTCTCGATGTCGTCTATGACCGACATCGTGTTCCTGCTGCTGATTTTCTTTCTGGTGACCTCCACGCTCATCAACCCCAACGCCCTCAAGCTGCTGCTGCCCAAGAGCACCGGCCAGGTATCGGCAAAGCCCATGGCCACCGTCTCCATCAAGCATTACCCGCAGCAGAACCGCGTCACCTACCACATCAACGGCAACGCCACCCCGGTCAAGTTCGACCAGATAGAGGGCGAGCTGCAGAATGTGCTCGACGGCGAGGACGACCCTACCTTCAGCATTTATGCCGACGAGACCGTCCCCATCAAGGAGGTCGT
>CACXHG010000223.1 GCA_902767355.1 uncultured Bacteroidia bacterium | reverse complement strand
GCGAATAACAACCTGCTCCCCAAGCCCGCCGAGGACCATCGCCCGCTTGAGCTGGCTCAAAGTGATGGTATTTGCCAGGAATGCCCTTGAGAAAGCGAAATAAGAATCATCGGCGCGATAGCCCTTAAGCGAGTCATACGTCTTATACGAAGGCAAAAAATTGTCCAGCAAGTACTGCTTGGCCCTTACCGCAATGGGCGTCGACAAATCAAAGCGACGATTCTCCAGAAGCACAGCCAGCCAATTGAGGATATTGTAGCCCGGGCCGTTCAGGTCCAGGCAAGTCAGACCTGAATCATCGAGTCTGTAACGATTGGCAAAACCGCCGCCAGCATCGCTGCAAGCCCATTCCTTTGCCAGTTCAGCATCTTGCGTACAGTAAAAACCCAGGCCATAGTCGTTCCGACTGTTGCCAACCCCATACTTGGGCACCCGGATTATCCTCTCCGACCCATGAAACAGCTCCGTCATAATAGTCACACTTTGGTGTCACCACAAAGATATGACTATTTGCTCTATTTGCAAACACCTCCGGGGAAAATGCCGGAGGTGTCATATGCGCATTGGAGTCTCTTGAACCTGTTCCTGTAAATGTCGTATAGTGGAATGTGACAACATACTTAATTGCCTGGTTTGCTTTATATTTGGTTAAACAACATTTCGCTAACTTATTGTTTATTAGCTAATTGCCCCCGAAAAACATCGGGTGAGGGCAATTGCGCGCTTTCTGTTTTCAAAATTAACCATCTATTTTCAATAATCCAACTGTTTTAAAAACTACTACCACGTTTTTAAAAACGTAAATATTTAATAATTAGCGCGTTATTTGCGACACGAAACGACCCGCAATGCATTATATTCGCATCTGCGTAAGCCAATCGTTTAATCCCTAAATTCGTTGTTTTATGAGTAAACTGAAAAAAGAAGACTGCAGCAGTGCCCTGGTAAGCTTGGAGGATGTTGAAAGCAAAATCGTAGTAATCAGGGAGCAAGAAGTGCTGCTGGACCGTGACGTGGCCGAATTGTATGGTGTAGAAACGCGCGAGGTAAATCAAGCCGTACGCAACAATCCCAGCAAGTTTCCCGTTGGCTATCTTTTTGAACTAACCGATGAGGAGTCGGCGGTTTTAAGATCAAATATTTTGACCTTAGAAAGATCTTCTGGAAGTGGACGGCATTCAAAGTATAACTACAAAGCCTTCACAGAAAAAGGCTTATACATGCTCGCTACTATCCTTAAATCAAAGAGGGCAGAAGATGCCACCATCGCCATTATCGAGACCTTTGTGAAAGTCCGCAGTCTCAAGCGGGAACTGCTCCAGATGCACGAAGAAACTGACAAAGAGAAGCAGACCTCTATGATGAACCACTTCGGCGAACTGCTGACGGACATCGTAATGCCGGATTTGCAAACCAGCGAAACCGAAACTCATCTCGAAATCAACTTCGTGGTTGGCAAACTTAAGCACACGGTGAAGCGGGTGCGGAAGGATCCGCATAAGGAGTAAACCGGCGAGGTGCCTACTCCGCAGTCTTGAACAGGAAGATTTTGTCGCTGCGGCGCAGTTTGGTCTTGCAGGGGATGGAGCACAGCTCGCCTTTGTGCGCAGTCTGGACGGGCTTGAGGTCCACGCGGATTTCGGGAACGTCGAATTCCACCACGCCGGTGGTGGGGCCGCTGATAATCACGGGGTCGCCCACTGAGATTTCGCCGGTTTCTATCTGCACCTCGGCCACGCCCAGCTTCTCGAACCAGTTGGTAATCTTGCCGATATACTTTTTGGTGCGGGTGGCCTTGTTGCCATACACGTCGCTCCACTCACCCATCTTGGCACCCAGGTAGTAACCGTCCCAGAAGCCGCGGTTGAACACCGTGGCCAGGCGCTCCTTGAGCCGGGCGCCCAGCTCTGCCGAATAGCTGCCGGCCTGCACGGCGTCGGCGGCATCGCGGTAGGCTCGGGCGGCGGTCTTGACATATTCGCCGCTGCGGGCGCGCCCCTCTATCTTGAACACCGTCACGCCGGCGTCTATTATGCGGTCCATAAACTCTATGGTACACAGGTCTTTGGGCGACATTATGTACTTATTGTCAATCTCCAGCTGGTTGCCGTCGTCGGTGTCGGTGACCAGATAGCTGCGGCGGCACACCTGATAGCAGCTGCCGCGGTTGGCAGAGGCGTTGTGGGCGTGCAGCGACAGGTAGCACTTGCCGGAGACGGCCATGCACAGGGCGCCGTGGCAGAACATTTCCAGGCGGACAAGCTCCCCGCCCGGACCCTTGATGCCCTCGCGCACAATGGCTTCGTGGATTTCCTTGACCTGGAACAGCGTCAGCTCGCGGGCCAGCACAATCACGTCGGCAAACTGGGCGTAGAAACGCAGGCTCTCGATGTTGGAGATGCTCAGCTGGGTGGAGATATGCACCTCTATACCCAGCCGCCGGGCTTCCAGAATGGCCGCCATGTCGGAGGCAATCACAGCCGTGACGCCGGCCTGGCGCGCCGCCTCTAGCAGCTGCCGCATCGGCTCCAGATCTTCGTTGTAGAAGGTGATATTTACCGTCAGATAGCTCTTGATGCCCGCCTCGCGGCATATCCGGCACACTTCGGGCAGGTCTTCCACCGAAAAATTGTTGGCAGAATGCGAGCGCATATTCAGGTTGCCGACGCCGAAATACACCGAATCGGCACCGCCCTGGATGGCGGCCTGCAGGCACTCGAAATTGCCCGCCGGGGCCATTATTTCAAGATGTTCCATCAGTCTTCCCTATGTACGAGTTTTGCCGAAAACTGCCTCAGCTGCTGGATCTGCCCGTCGGAAAAGCCCTTGCCGGAGAGCATCTCCAGTGCGCGGGCGTGGTAGTCTTCTATGGCCGCCACAGCGGCTTCTTTCACGCCGAGTTTGATGTAGAGCTGCTGCATTGCGGCTATTTTTTCTGCAGCCTGCGTGGCCGAGTCCATAGCCATGATAGCGTCCAGGCGGGTGCGGTCCTCACCTGTGGCGCGGCGGAAAGCCTCCACCAGCAGCCAGGTCTTCTTGCCGCAGAGTATGTCGCCGCCTATCTTTTTGCCGAATACCTGGGCCTTGCCGAAGGTGTCCAGATAGTCGTCGCATATCTGGAAAGCCAGGCCTATCTGCCAGCCGAAATCGTAGAGGGCGTCGGCCATGGCCTGCGGCGCGTCGGCAATCAGAGCCCCCATCTTGGCCGGGCAGGCGATCAGCGCCGCGGTTTTGAGACCTATCATATTCAGGTATTCCCCGGAAGTGACCATGGGCAGGTCCTCGAACTCCATGTCGTATTGCTGGCCCTCGCACACCTGGGCGGCGGTGGTGCTGAACAGGTCCAGGAGCTGGCCCAGATGCGCCCCGGTGTAGCCGGTGAGATATTTGTACGAGAGAATGCTCATCACATCGCCGGAGAGTATGGCGACATTGTCGTTCCACTTGCGGCACACCGTAAGCTGCCCGCGGCGGGTGTCGGCCCGGTCCATGATGTCGTCGTGCAGCAGGGTGAAATTGTGGAAAATCTCCAGCGCCAGCGCGGGCTGGAGAATCTGCTGGTCTATATTGTCGCTGAACAGGTTGAATGTCGTCAGGCACAGCCTCGGGCGCAGCCGCTTGCCGCCTATGGACATCATATACTCCAGCGGCTCGTACAGCCCCGCCGGCTCCTTGACAAACTTGAGGCTGGCAACGGCCCGCGCAATTATATCATCCAGTTCCTTGAGAGAATACATAGTATTTTGGTCGTTTTGTCCTGCAAAGATAGTCTTATTTACTTATCTTTGCCTTGTTATGAAACAGACAAATATCGTTTTCGCTACGGCGAACCACAATAAGGTGGTGGAGATTGCCGACAAACTGGGTCAGGCATACCACATCATAACCCCGGCCGAACTGGGCTGGGAAGAGGATATCCCGGAGACGCACGAGACCATTCCGGAGAATGCGGTCGAGAAGGCACAGTTCGTGTGGGACAAGTTCGGCAAGACCTGTTTTGCCGACGACACAGGCCTGGAGGTGGACTTTCTGGGCGGCGCGCCCGGCGTTTACAGCGCCCGCTACGCCGGCCTTCCCAAGAATCCGGCCCAGAACGTCGTCAAGCTGCTCAAAGAGCTGCAGGGCGTGCCTTTCGAAGAGCGCACCGCCCGCTTCCGCTGCGTGATCGCCCTCATAGAAGACGGCCGGCTGCACACCTTCGAGGGCATCTGCGAGGGCAACATCTCCCTGGAGCCCATGGGCGAGTTGGGCTTCGGCTACGACCCGGTGTTCATCCCCAAGGGTATGGAAAAGACCATGGCCATGCTCACCCTGGAAGAGAAAAACGCCATCAGCCACCGCGGCCGGGCAGTGGAGAAACTCATCGAATATCTGAAGCAGGAATAGATGCCCGCCGAACGCGAATCCCGCATAATAGTGCTGCACCTGACCAAATACGGCGACCGCTCTCAGGTGGTGCAGGCGCTCGATGCCGAGCGCGGCCGCACCGGCTTCTTCCTGCGCGGCACCGGCAAGGGACGCGGCCCTCAGGGGCAGTATCACCCGCTGAGCATACTGGATATCAGCGCCGCCAGCGGCTTCGGTTCGCTGGAATACATACGCGAGGCGGAGAACCCCTACAGCCTGGCCAATCTGCGCACCGACCCATACAAGAGCGCCATTGCCCTGTTTATAAGCGAATTGCTATACCGATGCCTGCTGGACGGGGCTATGGATCCGCAGATGTTCGCCTTTCTGGAGCAGCAGATCCTGAGCCTAGAGGGGACATCCGGCAGCATAGCAAACTTCCACCTGTGCTTCCTGGTGGATTTCTGCCGGGAACTGGGCTTCCAACCCAAAGACAACTATGCGCCCGAAAGCCCCCTGTTTGTACCCTACAGCGCAGAATTCACCGGCATCGACACCCTGGCCGAGACATTCAGCCCGGAAGAATCCCTGCTGCTGCACCGCCTGCTGAGCCTGGAGCGCGGCGAGGCCATGCAGCTTAAAATGTCCCGCCAGTTGCGGGGTGCATTTGCACAAAAGATGGTAGAATACCTGTCCTACCATCTTTCGCAAAACCTCAACATCCGCTCACTGAAGGTGCTGCACGGGCTCTTCAGCTAGGCTATGTCGTTCAAAATCAGTTCGTAGTCTATTTGCTTCTGCTCCATCGAGGCGCGCAGCACGCGCACGCGCACCTTGTCGCCCAGGGTGAAGACGCGCCCCGTGGTCTTGCCGGTGATGCGGTATTTCTCTTCGTCGAAGGTGAAATAATCCTCGCTGATGCTGCGCAGCGCCACCATGCCCTCTACCTTGGTGGGCTCTATCTCTACATACATGCCCCACTCGGTCAGGCCGCTGACCGTGCCGTCGAACTCCTGCCCTATCTTGTCCTGCATGAACTCGGTGAGCTTGTATTTGATGCTGGCACGCTCGGCGTCGGCGGCAATCTGCTCGCGGGCCGAGGACCAGTCGCACCAGGTCTGATAGAGGCCCTTTTCGGGCATCTTGTCCAGTTTCTTGCCGGCATAGAAGGCCTCCAGATACTGGGTCAGCAGGCGGTGCACCATCATGTCGGGATAGCGGCGTATGGGCGAGGTGAAGTGGGTGTAGAAGGGGAAGGCCAGGCCGTAGTGACCCACATTGTCGGTGGAATAGCAGGCGCGGGCCATTGCCCTAAGGGCCAGCATCTCTATGGCATTCTCGGCCGCGGAACCCTTGACATCCTTGAGCAGGGTGTTGAGGCTCTTGGTGGCCATCTTGACAGTCTCTGTAGAACCCATCTTGAAGCCGAAATTGCCGGCGAAACTGCGCAGATTGCCCAGCTTCTCGGCGTTGGGCGCCTCGTGGATACGATAGACGAAGGTGGGGTCCTTGTAGCCGCACTTCTTGGCCACGAACTCGGCCACGCTGCGGTTGGCCAGCAGCATGAACTCCTCTATGAGGAAGTTGCTCTCCTTGCTGATTTTCTGATAGACGTTCACGGGGTGGCCGGCCTCGTCTATCTCTACCTTCATTTCCGGGCGCTCGAAGTTGATGGCGCCTTTGTCGAAACGCTTCTTGCGCAGTATGGAGGCCAGGCTCCAGAGAATCTTTATCTCTTCGCTCAGCGGGCCTTCGCCGGTCTCTATGATCTGCTGCGCCTGAGCGTAGTCGAAGCGGTAGTCGGAGTTGATGATGGTGCGGCCGAACCAGCTCTCCACCACATTCGCCTTGTCGTCCATCTCGAACACGGCGGAGAAGCAGAGCTTGTCCTCGCCGGGCCGGAGGCTGCAGAGCTTGTTGGACAGCTTCTCGGGCAGCATGGGGATGGTGCGGTCCACCAGATAGACGCTGGTGGCGCGCGCATACGCCTCCTTGTCTACGATGTCGCCGGGCTTGACATAGTGCGAAACGTCGGCTATGTGCACGCCCACCTCGTAGTGGCCGTTGTCCAAGCGCATGAACGACAGCGCGTCGTCGAAGTCCTTGGCGTCGGAAGGGTCTATGGTAAAGGTCGTTATCTTGCGGTAATCCCGGCGGCGGGCTATCTCGGCCTTGGTGATTTTCTCAGAAATCTTGTCAGCGGCGTTCTCCACCTCGGGCTCGAAGCGGTACGGCAGGCCGTATTCGGCCAGGATGGCGTGCATCTCGGTGTTGTTTTCGCCGGGGGCGCCCAGCACATCCACGATCTTGCCCAGCGGCTCGGCGCTCTTGCGCGGCCAGTCCACCACCAGCACGGCCACCTTGGTGCCGTTTTCGGCCTTTATGCCGCCGATAGTGGGAAGTTCCTGACCGTCTTCCAGCGGTATGCGGATGTCATAGGGCATGCGGGGGCTCTCAACTATGGCCCAGACCTGCCGGCCGCGCACCGCCAGCACTCCTATGTGCGGCTTGGGCGAGCGCTCTATGATACGCACCACCTCGCCTTCGCGGCGGGCGCCGGATTTTTTCTTGCTCACTGCCACCCTCACCCGGTCGCCGTTCAGCGCCCCGCGCAAGTGATTGGGCCTTACGAAAATATCATCTTCCTGACCCTCCACCGCCACGAAGCCGACGCCGTCGCGGGTCAGGCTCACAACGCCCTCTTCTTCCACTACACTCTTGCTGCGGCGCTCTTTGGTGCTAAAACGGACTGGCCCTCTGCCCTTTGTATTTTTCTTTGGGGGAACTTGCTTTTTGCTGTTCTTTTTCTTCATATTTTGGAGTACCTTTGTGGGATGCGGCCCTAAGCTCAAACATGGCCGCATCGAATGCAAATTTAGTAAATTCAACAATATGGACAAGAAGGTATTATTAATGATTCTGGATGGCTGGGGCGAAGGAAAAAAGGACCACAGCAACGCAATATACACCCAGGGGCAGCCGCACATCGACGCCCTGAGGGCAAAATATCCTTTCTCGCACCTGAGCGCCTGCGGCGAAGACGTCGGCCTGCCCGACGGCCAGATGGGCAACAGCGAGGTGGGCCACCTGAACATAGGCGGCGGCCGCATAGTCTATCAGGACCTGGTCAAGATAAACATGGCCTGCCGCGAGCACAGGCTGCTGGAAAACAAAGAGATAGCCGCTGCCTACGAATATGTCAAGCGCAGCGGCAAGGCCCTGCACTTCATGGGTCTGACCAGCCACGGCGGCGTGCACTCGTCGCTGAACCATCTCTATGAATTCCTGGCTGTTGCAAAGCAGGAAGGCCTGAAGGACGTGTTCGTGCACTGCCTCATGGACGGCCGCGACTGCGACCCCCGCAGCGGCAAGGGCTTCGTCCAGGAGCTGGAGGCCAAGATGGCCGAAACCACAGGCAAGGTGGCCAGCGTGATCGGCCGCTACTACACCATGGACCGCGACAAACGCTGGGAACGCGTCAAGGAAGGCTATGACCTGATAGTGAACGGCACCGGCAAGAAAGTCACCAGCGCAGTGGATGCCATCCAGGCTTCTTACGACGAGGGTGTCACCGACGAATTCATCAAACCCATCTGCGTGGTCGGCGCCGACGGCAATCCCGTGGCCACCATCAAAGAGGGCGACGCTGTGGTTTTCTTCAATTTCCGCAACGACCGCGCCCGCGAAATCACCAACGTGCTCACCCAGCAGGATATGCCCGAGGCCGGGATGCACACCATTCCCCTCTACTACTGCTGCCTGACCCCCTACGACGACAAGTTCACCGGGCTGCACATACTCTTCGACAAGGAGAATGTGCAAAAGACTCTCGGAGAAGTGGTTGCCGCTGCCGGGCGCACCCAGCTGCGCATTGCCGAAACCGAAAAATACGCCCACGTGACCTTCTTCTTCAACGGCGGCCGCGAGGCTCCGTTCGAAAACGAGGACCGCATCCTGATAAATTCCCCCAAGGTTGCAACCTACGACCTGCAGCCCGAGATGAGCGCCCCCGAGGTGGCCGAGGCCCTGATGGCCGACCTGAAGACCGAGAAGCACGACATGGTCATCCTCAACTTCGCCAACGGCGACATGGTGGGCCACACCGGAGTATATGATGCCATCTGCAAGGCTGTCAAGACTATAGATGAGCTTACCGGCCAGGTTGTGGAAGTGGCCCGCGAGCACGGCTACAGCGTGCTGATTACCGCCGACCACGGCAACGCCGACCACGCAGTGAACGACGACGGCACGCCCAACACCGCCCACTCGCTGAACAAGGTGCAGTTCGTGGTGGTGGACGACGACGTCAAGAGCGTGCGCGACGGCCGCCTGGCCGATATCGCGCCCACGATGCTGACCCTGATGGGCATTCCCCAGCCCGCAGAAATGACCGGAGAATCCCTGATTAGCTTCTAAGCAATGTCCTTCGTCCATCTTCACGTCCACACGCAGTATTCCATCCTCGACGGCCTGAGTTCCATCAAGGGGCTTTTCGAGCGTGCGCGCCAGTTGGGCATGCCCGCCATCGCCATCACCGACCATGGCAATATGTACGGCGTGAAGGAGTTTTTCAAGTACGCCTACGACAAGAAGAATCTGGACGAAAACAAAAATCTGATAGTCAAACCGATTATCGGCTGCGAGGTGTATGTCACCCGCCACTACGACCACCGCCTCAAAGACCCGGAGCACAAGAGCTACTACCACTTGATACTGCTGGCCAAGAACTATGAAGGCTATAAGAACCTGATGAAGATAGTCTCCATAGGCCATCTGGAGGGCAAGTACTACCGGCCGCGCGTCACCCACGAGATAATAGAGAAATATCACGAAAACCTCATCTGCTGCTCGGCCTGCCTGGCGGGCGAAGTGGCCCAGAACCTGCTCTACGACAATGTCGCCGCGGCAGAAGAAGCCATCCAGTGGCACAAGAGGGTCTTCGGAGAGGATTACTACCTGGAGGTGATGCTCCACCGCAGCGAGGTCACCGGCCTCGACCCGGAAGCTTACCGGAAGGTGATGGAGGTCTATGAGGGCCAGAGCAAGGTCAACGAAAAGATTTTTGAGCTGGCTGCCAAGCACGGCGTCAAGACGGTGGCCACCAACGACGCCCACTTTATACGCAAGGAAGACGGGCCCGTGCACGACCGTCTCATCTGCCTGACCACCAACGCCAATGTCACCGACTCCAAGCGCCTGCACTACACCCAGCAGGAATACATCAAGAGCGAAGACGAGATGGCGGCCCTGTTCCCCGACCATCCGGAGGCGCTGGCCGCCACACTGGAGATTGCCGGCAAGGTGGAGCAGTACAAGATAGACCGCGGGCACATCCTTCCCAAGTTCCACATCGATCCGGAGTTTATGGCCGACATCGACGCCCAGATGGAAAAATACAAGGGCGTGATCGAAGAGGGCAAGTGGGAAATCAAGAAGGACAAGCAGGGCAAGGAGCTCTCGCGCGAGTACCGGGGCGACGACTTCTGCCATTCGGTGGCCTATCTCTGCCACTTGACTTACCAGGGCGCCGCACGGCGCTACGGCAAGGAGCTCACAGAGGCGCAAGCCACCCGCATAGACTTCGAGCTCAAGACCATCGCCAGGATGGGCTTCCCCGACTATTTCCTTATAGTTCAGGATTATATCGCCGCCTGCCGCGCCGCCGGAGACTTTGTGGGTCCGGGCCGCGGTTCGGCCGCCGGCAGCGTGGTGGCCTACTGTCTGGGCATCACCAATGTGGACCCTCTCAAGTACGACCTGCTGTTCGAGCGTTTCCTCAATCCGGACCGTATCTCCATGCCGGATATCGACGTGGACTTCGAGAATCTGGACTACGCCCACGAATATGTAGAGAAGGCCTACGGCGTAACCCACGTTTCGCGCGTAATCACCTTTGGCACAATGGCGGCAAAGGGCGCCATCAAGAACGTGGCCCGCATCAGCCAGCTGAGCATAGACGAGTCCAACCGCCTGAGCAAGATGGTGCCGGACCGCCTGAGCGAGAAGGTAGAGCAGCGGTATCCCTACAACCCCAAGCTGGACTCCCTCAAGCCCGGTTTCAAGGTAGTGGAAGAGGACGGC
>CACXHG010000222.1 GCA_902767355.1 uncultured Bacteroidia bacterium | reverse complement strand
TCTATGGAATGGTGTTCGAGTTTATGTACCCGCTCTGCTTCGGCGTCACCGTCTATTACCTGGGCAAGACGCCGGCCGCCACTACCCTGCTCAAGGCCGTGAAGGAGGTCAAGCCATACCTTATCATCACCGTGCCCCTGGTAATGGAGAAGGTCTATAACTCCTCCATAAAACCGGTGCTCGGCAAGTGGTATATGAAGGTTCTCACTGCCATCCCAGGCATCAACAAGGTGATTTACAACGCCATAGTCAAGAAGCTTATAACTGCCTTCGGCGGCAATGTGCAGCAGTTCATCATGGGCGGCGCAGCCCTGAATCCGGATGTGGAGCGTGCCTTCAAGAAGATGGGGCTCCCCTACACCGTCGGCTACGGCATGACCGAGGCCGCCCCTCTGCTGGCATACGCCGAGCCGTGGAATTTCGCTCCCGGCAGCTGCGGCCTCAAGGTGGACAGCGCCGAGGTCCGCATAGATTCCGAGGACCCCGAGAATATCCCCGGCGAAATCCAGGCCAAGGGCACCAACATCTGCAGCGGCTACTTCAACAATCCCGAGGCTTCCGAGAACCTGTTCACCGAAGACGGTTTCCTGCGCACGGGCGATATGGGCGTCATGGATGCCAAGGGCAACATCTTTATCAAAGGTCGCTGCAAGACCATGATACTTTCTGCCAACGGCCAGAACATCTATCCTGAAGAGATCGAGGCTGCCATCAATTCCATGGAATTCGTGGCCGAATCGCTGGTGGTGGACCGCAACAGCAAGTTGGTGGCTCTCGTCCGCTTCGACACCGACGCCATTAAGGCAAAAGGCCTCACGGCTCTGGATGTCAACGACCTGCCAGAGAAAATACGCCTCAAGGTCAACCGGCAGATGCCGGCCTACAGCCAGATTGCAAAGGTAGAGGAGAAACGCGACACTTTCGATAAAACTCCTAAAGGAAGCATCAAGCGTTTCCTTTACAGTTAATTTCCATATTTTACATTTTTAGCGCCGAACCCGTCTCCGGATTATTTTGGAGGCGGGTTTGTTATTTGCGCAAAAAAAGCGATATTTGAAATATGAAAGAGATAGTAAACCCATGGGCCGGCTACGAAGGCTACAACTGCTTCGGCTGCAGCCCTGACAACCCTATAGGGCTGAGAATGTCTTTTTGCGAAGACGGAGATTATGTCATAAGCACCTGGCAGCCGGGCGACAATTTCCAAGGCTGGATCAATACCCTGCACGGCGGCATTCAGGCCACGCTGATAGACGAAGCTGCCGGATGGATAGTGTTCAAGAAACTGCGCACCAGCGGCTACACGAGCAAAATGGATATACGCTACGTGAAGCCGGTGAGCACCGTCGACGGCCCGGTGACCATCAAGGCCCGCCTGATCAACCAGAAAATGATGATGGCCTTCATCGAGGTCAAACTCTATGACTGCCACGAAGATCTATGCACCGACGCCACCTGCGTCTATCGCATTTACCCGCACGAAGTTGCGGTGCGGGATTTCCACTTCATAGACCCCGAATAAGAAGCTGTTTACTAGACCGAAATCTTTTACGTCATGATACCTACACCCCACAACCAGGCCACAGAAGACCAGATTGCAAAGACAGTCATTATGCCGGGCGACCCGCGCCGCAGCAAGATGATAGCAGAGACTTTTCTCGAAAACCCCGTTTTGGTAAACGACGTGCGCGGTGTCCAGGGATATACCGGCACCTACAAGGGCAAGCGTTTCACAGTAATGGCCAGCGGCATGGGCCAGCCGTCCATAGGTTTGTACACCCACGAGCTGTTTAATTTCTACGACGTGGACACCATCATACGCGTCGGCAGTATCGGCGCCGTGAGCGACCGCACCCCGCTGCGCAGCATCATCATAGGCCGCAGGGCATATTCGGAGACCAACTATCTTATGTTCTACCGCAACAACGGCAATAAGTGCGGCTTCGTCAATGCCGACGAAGGCCTGTGCGAGAAGGCCGCTGCCACTGCCGAGCGCCTGGGGCTGAGCTATAATGTCGGCGATATTTTCAGCAGCGACACCTACTACAGCGACAACGATGACGTTGCCACCTGCTTGGAGAACAACCTGCTGGGCGTCGAGATGGAAGGCGTGGCACTGTATCTGAATGCACAGCGCGCCGGCAAGAAAGCCCTGGTTATCTGCACCGTATCAAACAATATCCCCGCCGGGATAGAACTTCCCAGCGAGGATCGTCAAAACGGATTCAAGGATATGGCCCGTCTCGCACTGGAGATGAGCCTGTAAAGCTATTTAGTGCCGAATATACGGTCGCCGGCATCGCCCAGACCCGGCACGATATAGCCGTTCTCATTGAGATGAGAGTCCATCCCCGCACAGAATATATCCACGTCGGGATGGGCTTTTTTCAATGCCTCGAGGCCTTCGGGCACGCAAATTATACACAGGAACTTTATGGAGCGCGGGTGGCGCTTCTTGATCATATCGATAGCTGCGATTGCGCTGCCGCCGGTTGCCAGCATAGGGTCAAGCACAAACACGTCGCGGCTGGCGATATCGTGAGGCAGCTTGCAGTAATACTCCACGGGCTCGAGGGTTGTCTCGTTGCGATAGAGGCCGATATGGCCGACTTTTGCAGCGGGGACAAGCGCCAGGGCGCCCTCTACCATACCGAGACCTGCCCTGAGCACAGGCACGAAGGCCAGGGGCTTGCCGGCGATGCATTTGCAGTGCGCCGTGGCTATCGGGGTTTCCACGTCGATGTCTTCCAGCGGAAGGTAGCGGGTAGCCTCGTACATCATGAGCATGGAGATTTCGCTCACGAGCTCACGGAAACCTTTGGTGCCGGTTTCTTTGTTTCTAAGGATTGACAGTTTGTGCTGAATCAGCGGATGATCAAAAATTATTACTCTGCGGTCCATAGTATAAGATTTGAATATTTATCGAAGTTAGCAAGTACGCGCCAAAAAAGCAAGTCACCAGGCCAGTATTTGATCCAAATCTTTTTTAAACTGCTCTGCCCCGGTGAAGAGATAGGTCTTTATTCCAAGCTTCTGCGCCCCGTCGAGATTCGGCTGGCTGTCGTCTATGAAAACAGATTGCAGCGGATCGATGCCGAAGCGGTCCAGAAGGATGCGGTAGATCTTCTCGTCGGGTTTGATGCAACCCTCGTGGCCGGAAACGACCATGCCGTCCAGAAGCGTGAACACCGGGAAGTTTGGCCCAACATAGCGGTCAAAGGTGCTCGCCGCCCAGTTGGAAAGGCCCCAGAGCGCGTAGCCACGCTGCTTGAGGTCCTGGACTATCTCGTACATGCCGGGAATTGCCCCGTGGAACATCTTGATCCACTGCCCGAAGAACATGCGTATCGGCGTCTCCCACTCGGGATACTGGTCCACTAACTCCTGAGTACCCTGCTCCAGCGGCTTGCCGCCGTCCATCTGGGCGTTCCAGGGGATGGTGCAGATATTGTCCAGAAACCAGTTGCACATTCCAAGGCTGCTCAGACCTTTCCGGCCGGTATTGCGCTCGAAGAGCTGCCGCGCCTCATCTGTTTTGAAATAATCGTCATAGAGGTAATGCCTGTCCCAGTCAACCAGCACGGCCCCGAAGTCAAAAATCACATTCTTAATCATACGCCCGCAAAGATAGCAATAATTTACCGGATGACTGTATGGCGAAACTCAAGCCCCCTTCCGGGGAAGGGGGTTGGGGGTTGGGACAAAGATAGGCGGCGGCTCAGCCGCCGGCTTCAGGCCGGGCAAAAAAAAGCCCCGGGCATTTTTTGCCCAGGGCCTGAAGTCGGCGGCTACCTACTCTCCCACATGGTATCGCAGTACCATCGGCGCAAGCGAGCTTAACTTCTCTGTTCGGGATGGGTAGA
>CACXHG010000221.1 GCA_902767355.1 uncultured Bacteroidia bacterium | reverse complement strand
GCCTCTACACCTACGACCGCAAGGTCTTCAAATTCGAAGAAGAGAGATTCATCGAAATCAACCGGCGTCTGAGTCGCATATTGGACTGATAAATTAGCCGCTATGGCGTGTTTTTTGCAGTACGTGGGCGGCTAATTATCAATGTACAATATGACAACGAAAATAAAAAGGGCGGTATTGTGTGCAAGCGTGCTGGCTGCACTCGCAATATCCGCCCTTGATCTTTCTGCACAGCAGAAACTTTCGCTCTCGCTGCCCGAGGCGATGGATATGGCCGTGGAGCGCAACAATACGCTCAAGAATGCGGCTCTGGACATCCAGGTGGCAAAGGCCAACAAGTGGGCCGCCATCGCCGCCATGCTGCCCCAGGTAACCGGCAGCGCCGATTATTCCAACTTTATGGGCTACAGTATGGACCTGCGCGGTATGACTATCGCCATGCCTCCTTATGTGACCCTGGGAGTGCGCAGCGGCGTGACCTTCACCCCCGCGATGCTGGTCAATGCCCAGATAAGCGAGATTTCTCGCGCCATGTCGGACATCAACCTGCAGCAGAGCCGGCAGGACATTACCAATCAGGTCAAGACGCTCTACCTTTCGGCGCTGGTTTCAGAAGAGGTTCTGGGGCTGCTGGGCCGCAATCTGGAGTGCCTGGAGCGCCTGCACGAGATGACCACCACCTCCGTCAGGGTGGGCGCCAGCGAGCAGACCGCGGCCGACCAGATAGCCGTGCAGGTGGCGCAGCTGCAGAACAGCATCGCTTCCAGCAAAAGGGCCGTGGAGATGACCTACAACTCGATGCGCCTGCTGCTGGATTTGGATGCAGCCACCGAGATAGAGCTCACCGACACCCTGGACGCTCTGATGGCCGGCGACTACCTGAGCCTGCTGGGCGAAGACTTCGATATGGAGCGCAACTACTCCTGGCAGCTGATGAAAAAGAACACCGAGCTCGCCAAAAAGCAGATGCGGGCCACCGAGATGGCGGCTGCGCCCTCGCTTGCGGCATATCATCAGTACAGCTTCAAGGAATACCTTTCCAAGGACGCCAACGTGATGAACATGACCCCGCCGAACATGGTGGGCATGACTCTTTCGGTGCCCATTTTCACCTCTCTGCAGCAGACCAAGAAGGTGCAGGCGGCCAAGCTTGCCTATGAAAAGCAGCTCAACACCATGCACGACACCGAGCAGTCGCTCGAGGTGCAGCACCGCCAGCTGTGCTACAACCTGAGCACCGCGATGGACACCTACAACACCCAGCGTCAGAATATGGAAGTCACCCAGAGGGTGTTCGACAACATTTCCCGCCGCTATGAGCAGGGCTACTCCTCGGCCATGGACCTGACCCAGACCGGAACCACCCTTATCAACGCGCAGAGCACTTACGTGCAGTCCATTATGGAGCTGCTGAACGCTCAGATAGCCCTCGAAAAACTCCTGAATAAATAACACACGATATATGAAGAAAGCTTATATTTTGATGGCCTGCGCCGCTTTGGCCGCCCTGGTCTCCTGCGGAAGGGGCAAGGGCGACGCCGCAAAGCAGCAGGGGCCCGCTGTCCGCGAAGAACTTGTAGAGACCACCGTCCTGCACCCTCAGGAGGTGATGCGTACCATTGAGGTTTCTACCACCGTAGAAGGATATCAGACAATGAGCGTGGCCCCGAGCGTTACCGGCCGCATAGAGCACATCTACGTGGATGTGGGCAGCCGTGTGGGCCGCGGTACGACCCTGGTGCGCATGGACCAGCAGCAATACAACACCACCAAGCTGACTTTCGCCAATCTGGCACTGGAGATGAGCCGTCTGGAAGAGCTGGTGAAAACCGGCGCCGTGTCCCAGCAGACTTACGACCAGACCAAGCTCAGCTACGACCAGACCCAGGAGAGTCTCAACTTCTTGGAGCAGAACACTTTCGTGAAAGCCCAGTTCGGCGGCGTGATC
Source organism: uncultured Bacteroidia bacterium (assembly GCA_902767355.1). Lineage (GTDB taxonomy): Bacteria > Bacteroidota > Bacteroidia > Bacteroidales > UBA932 > Equibacterium. The sequence continues at coordinate 1,406 of CACXHG010000221.1, read as the reverse complement.
ACCGCCAAGAACTATGAGGACGGCGAGCTGTACAGCGGCCAGCCCATACTCGAGCTCAAGCAGATAAGCACCCTCAAGGCCCTGATGGCCATCCCCGAGACTTATTTCCCGCAGGTAAAGGCCGGCATGAAGGTAGATGTCAAGAGCGACATCTATCCCGGTGAGGTATTCCCCGCCACCATCGAGATTGTCTATCCCGCAGTGGACGCCTCTTCGCACACCTTCAACGTGAAGGTGCGCATCCCCAACGGCCAGGAGAAACTCCGCCCGGGCATGTATGTGCACACAGCCCTGGAAATCGGCAAGAGCACGGCCCTGCTGATGCCCTATCAGTCGGTGCAGAAGCTCACCGGAGCCAACGACCGCTATATCTACATCAACGACGGCGGCGTGGCCAAGCGCGTTTTTGTGCAGATAGGACAGCGCTTCGACGATAAGATAGAGGTTATTTCGGACGAGGTGGTGGAAGGCGTTGAGGTTGTGACCACCGGCGCCGAAAAGCTCATCCCTGGAGCCAAACTCAAGATAGCCAACGCAGCAGAGTAGGAGAAGAGCACCATGAGCATTTATAAATCTGCGATAGATAAGCCGGTAACGACCATCCTGATATATGTGGCGGTGGTCATCATCGGCGTATTTGCCTTCCTGCAGCTGCCGGTGGACCGCTTCCCGGAGATGGACCCGCCGTACATCACGGTGATGACCACCTATCCCGGCGCCAGCGCCTCGGAGGTTGAGGTCAATGTGACCCGGCTGGTGGAGAATAGCCTGAACTCGGTGGACCACCTCAAGAGGATGACGTCCACCTCTCGCGACAACTATTCCACCGTGCTGCTGGAAATGGAGTGGGGGGCCGACCTGGACGAAGCCATGAACGATATCCGCTCGTTTGTGGATATGCTCAAGGACAACCTGCCCAGCGGCTGCAGCAACCCGTACATTTTCAAGTTCAGTTCGTCCGCCGCGCCGATTATCAACTACTCCATCACGGCCGACGACAGCTATGCCGGTCTGGAAAAGATTCTCAACGATGTGGTCATCCCGCAGCTGAACCGCGTGGACGGCATCGGTAATATCTCTATTTCCGGTGCTCCCGACCGCTACATCTATATCGACGTGGACCAGCAGAAGCTGGACGCCTTCGGCATACCTCTGGAGACAATAGGTTCCGCCATCAGTTCCAACAATGTGAACTTGTCCAGCGGCGTGGTCAAGATGGCCAAGGAGCAGTACAACCTGGAGGTCCGCAGCGAATATGCACAGAGCAGTGAGATAGAGAATATCGTGGTGACCACTATGCCTACGGGCCAGAAGGTCTTCGTGAAGGATTTGGCCACGGTGCGAGACACCATCAAGGACCTCTCGCTGGACGAGAAGACCAACGGCCGCGACGGCGTGCGTATGCG
>CACXHG010000220.1 GCA_902767355.1 uncultured Bacteroidia bacterium | reverse complement strand
GCGCAATGACGTAAAGGGCGGCGGCTGGACCGGCGGCGCACCATTGCGCCAGACGGCGTCCATTGCCGCGGCTTCTCCCATAATGTTCGAGCCCGGCACGCGTGAGGCCTACTCCAATACCGGCATCGATATTGGCGCCGCTGTGGTGGAGGTTGTGACCGGAATGAAATGGGAGCAGTATCTAAAGCAGGAGGTCCTGGATCCCCTGGGGATGAAATCGACCTGGTTCTGGCCCACCGACCGCCAGTTGAAAAACAAAATCGAACTCTACGAATTCAAGGAGAATGCCCCCGCCGAATGGGTAGAGCAAATGGCCTGGCAGCAGAAGCCCTACAACGATTCGCACGTGTTTGCCTCGGCCGGCGCCGGCCTCTGGACCACCGCCGCCGACCAGCTCAAATTCTACAAAATGCTTATGAATCTGGGCATTGGCGACAACGGCGCGCGCATTTTGAAAGAGGAGACGGTGAAATCAATACTTGCGGTTTCTACCCGCCCCGAAAATCTGGGCGGCTACTCGCTGGGCCTCACCGCACCCATCGTGGACAGCGAGGATGCCTTTTTTGGCCACGGCGGCGCCTGGGGCACCCACTGCAGCGTCAACTGGCACAAGAAGCAACTGTGGCTCTGGGTTTACCAGCGTGCCGGCGGCCCTACCCCCTGGGACCCGGCCCTCAACGAAGCAGTCCAGAAGTTTTTCTCCGAGACCCTTGACAAATCGGGCGTAGACGAATACACCGGCCGGATCGGGGAGTAAATCAGCACTATTATGACCAAGATCAGAGTAGCCACCATCGGGTCCAGCAAGATTGCCGAATCGTTTCTGAAAGGGGCGCGGCACGACGGGCGTTTCTGCCACGCGGCGGTGTATTCGCGCACCCTGGAGCGCGGGCGCGAATTTGCCGCGAAGCACTCAGTCACAAAAGTTTATACATCCCTTGAAGAGCTTGCCGCAGCGCCTGACATCGACGCGGTATACATAGCCTCTCCCAACATTTTCCACGCTCCGCAGGCCATCAAGATGATGGACGGCGGCAAGAGCGTGATGGTAGAAAAACCCGCCGCCACCTGCCCGGAGGAATTCGAGGCGATGATGGCGGCCGCAAGGCGCAACGGCGTGAGCCTAATGGAGGCAATGCGCCCAACCCTGGTGCCCAACTTCCAGGCGGTGCGCGAGGCGCTGCCAAAGATTGGCAAACTGCGCCGCTACACCGCCACCTACTGCCAGTATTCTTCCCGCTACGAAGAGTTCAAGCGCGGCACGGTGGCCAGCAATCTGAGCCGCGAAATGCACGGCGGCGCTCTGCTGGATCTGGGCGTTTACTGCATAGCGCCCATGGTGCACCTGTTCGGCGCACCTTGGCAGGGCGAATTCACCCGCGAAAAGCTCGAGGCGTGCGTGCAGAAGCAGGAGACCATAATCTACCCCGGCGGCGACGTGTCCCACAAAAAAGGCATCGACGGCCAGGGCTCCATGCTCATAAAATACCCCGACTTAGAGGCGATGATATCTTATTCAAAGATAGGTGATTCTGCGCTTGCTGCGGAGATTCAGGGCGAAGACGGCTGCATAGTGATAGAGCGCATCAATCTGATGACCGGACCCAGGCTGGTGATGCGCGTCGGCTGCGGCACCCGCGGCGACAGCGGCTTCGCAGGCGGCGACGGAGAGGCCTCCAGCGGCCCCATAGACTTAAGCCGCGAAACCATCGCCGACAACATCTACTACGAAGTCCGCGAGTTCCTGGACCTGGTGGAGCAAGGCCGCCCCGAATCCGCCGAAAACACCTGGTCCTCCAGCCTCATCCAGGCGCAGATTTGCAGCAGATAGCTTCAGTTCAGCTTCGCTCACAATGTATGAGGGATGACGCAGGTCTATGTAGTGAGCATCTCTAGCCCATCAGCGAACCAAGGCCTGACATGATGTCGCGGCGAAGGCGTTGGGTTTCGGCGAAAAGCTTGTTGCGGCCCAGTTTGTAGCGGTACTTGCGGATGCGCTCCACAAGGCGCTTGGTGAGCATGCGCAGATGGTGATAGGCAAGCATGGTGGCGGGCATTGCCAGCAGCGCCAGCAGCGCAATCCACCACTTGCCGCAGACTATCCATATCACCGCGAACAGGATAAGGTACCATATCGGGAAGGCAAACAGGCCTACCCCGAATTTGAGCGAGTGCACCAGCATCTTATCCTTGATCTTGCCCGAAATGGCCACAGATAGCTTATGCGGCACAAAGTTAATGACCGCCGAGAGTGCAAACAGGGGCAGCATCAGCACCCAAAGCAGCGTGCGGGCAATAAAGCCGAGGGTGTCTGCCCTCTCCACAACATAGTCGCTCAGGCGCAAGCTTTTGAGATTGTCGCAGTAGCACACCGCCTTGGCTATCAACTCGCCGACGAGGCGCCTGCGCTCCGGATCGGCGGCTCGCGCACTTCCGGACGCTTCTAAACCGGTATCGGGCTCTTCGCGACCATAATCTACACTTCGCAGCACCTCGTTCAGCTGCTGCGAAGCCGCCAGATTGTTCTCCAGCCTGCCCCGCTTCAAGCCGCGGCGCTTTTCATACAGGGGCACATACATCTGGCATAGCTGCTCCACGGCCAGATAGTTGTCCGGCTCTTCTACATTCAGCATCAGCTTTTCCACCTTCTCACGGGCGGTTTTGGTGAGCAGGAAGCGGGCCCGCTCCGGGTGCTCCCTGTAGGTGTCGTACAGCTCTGAGAAAGTAAACGGCTCCCCTATCGTCAGCAGCACGTCGTTCTGCATACCGGAGTAGCCGCTGTAGTGGTGCCCCATCGGGAGTATCTTCAAATCGCGCTCAAAATTGCAGGCTTCTTCGTAACCGAAGGCTATGCGGGCGAAGCCCTTCTTGAAAGGGCCCAGATAATGGTGGCTCTGGTGGCCGCCTTCCGGAAAGAGGGCGATGACCACGCCATCGTCCATCAGCTTGACCGACTGCTGGAAAACCTCGTCGTTTTTGTCGAGGCCTTCGGTGCCGACGTCGCGCTTGCGATAGGCCGGCAGAATGCGCAAATCGAGCAGCAGGCGGGCTAGAATTGGTTTTTCAAAAATATCACCCCGGGCCAGAAAAACCGGCTTGCGGGGTGGTATAGAATAGATAATACTCAGCGCATCCAACAGGCCAAGCTGGTGATTGCAGATAAGCAGGAAACCCTCCTTTTTATCGGAAGGGAGATTCTTGCGCCCAATGATGCGAAACCTGCGGAAATAAATAAACCGCAAGACTACAGACACATAGGTGTAGAAAAGCTTATATAGCAGGCTTGGCCTGGTGACACGACTGAAATCAATCATATTAAATGACTCCTTGTTCGAGCATGGCGGTCGCCACCTTCATGAAGCCGGCGATGTTAGCGCCCTTGACATAATCTATATGGCCGTCGGGCTGGGTGCCATACTTGACGCACTGGGCGTGGATGGAAGACATGATCTGGTGCAGCTTGGCGTCGACCTCGGCACCCGTCCATGAGATGTGCGATGCGTTCTGGGTCATCTCCAGGCCGGAAGTGGCCACACCGCCAGCGTTGACAGCCTTGCCGGGGGCGAAAATGATGCCGGCGTCCTGGAATGCCTTGATGGCCTCGGGACGGCAGCCCATGTTGGAAACCTCGCAGCAGCAGAAAGTGCCGTTGGCGATAAGTTCCTTGGCATCAGCCTCATCCAGCTCGTTCTGGAATGCGCACGGCAGAGCGATGTCGCACTTGACGCTCCAAGCCTTCTTGCCGGGGATGAACTTGGCCTTGTCGGGGAAACGGTCGGCCATCATGCTCACCTGGTCGCGGTTGGAAGCACGCATAACCAGCATATAATCAATCATCTCCTTGTCTATGCCGCCGGGAATCTCACATACGCCGTCGGGGCCGCTGATGGCAACGACTTTCGCGCCGAGCTCAACAGCCTTGGTGGCAGCGCCCCAGGCCACATTGCCAAAGCCGGAGATGGCGATGGTATGCCCCTTGATGTCGCGGCCGGCGGTGGCGAGCACCTGGCTGGTGAAATAGAGGGCGCCGAAACCGGTAGCCTCGGGACGCAGGATACTGCCGCCCCAGTTCAGACCCTTGCCGGTGAGCACGCCGGTGTTATACTGTTGGGCGAGCTTTTTGTACATGCCTGTCAGATAGCCGATTTCGCGGGCTCCCACACCCACGTCGCCTGCGGGCACATCGGTATCAGGACCGATAATTTTCCAGAGCTCCAACATAAACGCCTGGCAGAAACGCATGATTTCGGCGTCGGACTTGCCCTTGGGGTCAAAGTCGCTGCCGCCCTTGCCGCCGCCCATAGGCAGGGTCGTGAGGGCATTCTTGAATGTCTGTTCGAAGCCCAGGAACTTGAGCATGCCGGGGTTGACCATGCGGTGGAACCTCAGACCGCCCTTGTAGGGCCCGATGGCAGAGTTGAACTGCACGCGATAGCCGGTGTTGGTCTGGATCTGCCCCTGGTCATCTACCCAGGTGACGCGGAAAGAGAGGATGCGGTCGGGCTCGACCATGCGCTCCACTATCTTGTTTTTTTCGAATTCGGGGTGCTGATTGTACACTTCTTCCACAGACTCCAGCACCTCACGCACAGCCTGCAGATACTCCGGCTCGTAAGGATACTTGCGTTCCAGAGTGGACATTACTTCAGAGACTTTCATAGATCGTAGTTTATTTAGAATGTATCAAGAATCATTTGTGCCTTGTGCAGCTTGGGCTCGACATTGCCCGGCCAGAGGGCCTCGTGGGTAAAGGCGCTTATGGCCTCCTCCAGCTTTTTGAGTTTGGCGGGCTTGGAAGCATACTGCTCGCGGAGGATCCACACCTTCTCGAAATCCTGTATGCCTTCCACGAAACGCTCCCAGCGCAGCGACGACCAGCCTTGGGGATAAATCATGTAAATATCCCCGCTGGTGAGGTTGTACCAGCGTCCGTCCACCAGAGGCTCCTTGTTCCAACTGTTATATGCCCAGCGCAGCATACCGTCGTAGTTGTTGCACAGGGCATACCAGCCAAGGGTGGCAGATTCTGCCAGTGGCGAGATGGTAAAGGTGTTGGGGTGTCCCTCGCCGCAGCACACATAGAAGGTCGTGATCTTGCCCTCGCTGCGCCGGCGGTCGCTGACGGCCTTGCCATTGGCATCCTTCAGGTAAGTGCCGTCGCCGAAAAGGTCCAGGCTGTAGTCGGCCAGGTCGCCCTCGATCTCCGGGTGATAATTGCCGGCCAGGGCGAATTTAAACTCGGGGTCCGCCTCGCGGGCGATGGCAATAACTGTCTGCATGACAGGCAGCTCCCGCTCATCCACGGCCAGATAGGTCTTGTCGAACCAGCCCTTGGTGCGCAGATGGTCGGCCAGCGAACGCAGCAGCGGAATCCAGATATCGCGGTAGGTTTCGTCGCCATAGGCGAAAGGCAGTATCTGCAGCGAGTCGGTGGCGCGGTCGTAGTATCTGAATCGCTCGCGCCAGGGGGCTATGGTGAAGCAGTTGATCTGCTCGGTTATGCCGCAGCTGGCCATGAACTCCACCCAACGGTCGAAGATGTCGAAATTGTACTCCATGGTGCCGTCTATATTTCTGGTAGTCTGCACCATCGCCTCGAACAGGTCCAGGGTCTGGTCGCCCCAGCAGTCCCACATCAGGGTGGCGGTCACAACCTTCTCGCCGGCCTGTGCCAGCTGGGTCATGAAGGGGCGCATCAGCTCCAGATGCTCGTCGCTCCAGGGGCGAACGCCGAAATAGCGGGCCACGGCGAAGGGATTCTGCCACAGATCCAGGTGGAAACGCCACTGGGAAGGCTTGGGCAGCACGCGGTTTTTGACCTCGACCGTATATTTGAGTTCTATGGGTTTGGCCAGTTCTTTGGCGCTCAAGCAGAGCGTGCCCTTGTATGTACCCGGCTTCGCATCCTGAGGCACCCACACTGTGATCCAGGCCGGACGCGCGGTCTTGGCCTCTATCACAGCCATTTCGGGGCCGATGATAGCATCGGGCACCAGCACTGAGTCACGCTTGGTAAAATCGTCCTTGCCGCCCATGGCCGGAGAGAAATAACCCTTGTCACCGCCGTCGCCCAGGCAGTCGCCCAGCACATAGCGCTCAAAGCCCAGCTTGATGTTGCTTGCAGCGATGGTGTTTTTGCCGCTTGTCAGATCCGAGACGCTGATCTTGGCGCCGCTGAGCTCGGTCGGAGTGAACACAACCGCCTGGAAGCTGACCCTCTCGCCTTTCCAGGCCACCTGCCGGGGAACCCCACTGGTGCTCACCAGCGGCACGCGATACTTGTCGTAGCGCACGTCCAGACTGCCCCAGCCGAAGGCGGGAGCTTTCTGAGCCGCCCAGGCAGGATCCTGACTGTAAGGCACTTTTGCCTCAGGGAGTTCACTTACAGGAGTAAATGTCTGGGCTGTGACGCCTATTGCGAAAGACAGCAGCGCAGCACAAATCAAGAGTCGTTTCTTCATATATCTTCAGATTTTCTATTTATTCTGCTAATATACGAATTATTTGTCAGAAATGCTACCGCAGCACAATCCGGCCGTCGGAAACATCGGCGGTGATGGTCTTCTGCTTGGACAATTTGCCCT
>CACXHG010000219.1 GCA_902767355.1 uncultured Bacteroidia bacterium | reverse complement strand
GGCACGCGTGACCATCGTCGGTGACCGCTCGGCAAGGGTTGCACAGCCCGCCGAAAAATATACGGTTGATGTATATGCTCTCGACGACGACGAGACCTACGAAGCAAGGCTCCGCAAGTTCGATGAGCCCGAAGAGACCAGCTACATCGTGTATGTAGATTACTACGGGTGGGACAACCCCTGGTACAACCCCTGGTGGGGACCCAGCTACTACTACAGCTGGTACTCCCCCTGGCGTCATTCCTACGCCTGGTACAACACCTGGTGGTATGACTCCTGGTACGGATGGGGCTGGCGCGATCCCTTCTGGTACAGCAGCTGGGCCTGGTACGACCCCTGGTATCACTGGAACTGGTGCAGCTACGGCTATTGGGGCCCTCACTACGGACCTTATTACTATGGTTGGGGCTATCACAGCCATTACCACGGATGGTGCGGTCCCGGCAGCAGCTTTGCATGGCATGGCGGCGGCGGACACCACCACAAGCACCACTGGGGCGGCAGCTACAGCAACGGACGCCGCGCCACGGCCGGCAACTACAACAACGGCGACATCAACACCCGCCATGCATCTGCCATTTCCAACAGCGTAGGCCGCAGGGCCAGCGGCAGCAACATGATCGCTTCCAGCAGCTCTGCCCGTCGCTCCGGCAACAATGCAATCGCAGCGGCTTCCACTTCCCGCACTTCCAGGGCAGCCACCGGCCGCATCGACGGCCGCCGCACCAGCGGCACCGGCACTGCCATGAGCTCTTCTGCAGTACGCAGCCGTACCGCTTCCAGCAGCTCCGCTGCCCGCTCGGCATCGTCTTCTGCAGTGTCCCGCTCCAGCAGCAGCGCCCGCACTTCTACCGGCAACGTACGCAGCAACTACGGCACTTCCAGCCGCACGTCTTCCGGCGCCGTCCGCTCTTCATCGAGCAGCAGCCGCTCTTCTTCAAGCGCAGTGCGCGGCTCTACCGGCAACGTACGCGGTTCATCTTCGGTCGGCAACAGCTCCCGCTCGAGCTACGGCACTTCTTCCAGCAGCACCCGCCGCGGTACTCCTGTAACCAGCAGCCGCTCTTCCAGCAGCAGCCGTTCCAGCTACAGCCGCTCGTCGTCTTCCAGCAGCCGCTCTTCTTACTCCGGCTCCAGAAGTTCGTCTTCCAGCAGCGCACGCTCCAGCTCCAGCCGTTCGTCCTACTCCGGCTCTTCTTCCAGCAGCCGCGGCAGCTATAGCGGCGGTGGATTCTCCGGCGGCGGACACTCCAGCGGTGGCGGATTCTCTGGCGGTGGACACTCCGGCGGCGGACATTCCGGCGGATCTTCCGGCGGCCGCAGGTAGCCTGCCCCCCTGTGGTGAAGCATTCCAAACTATTAGTCTAACTATCAAGAATTACGGTTAAAATGAAAAGATTCAGTATTATAACAATGATTTTGTTGGCGGCAGCCACTTTCTCTGCCGGTGCACAGGGTGTAGAAGACGCTCTGAGATATTCTCAGCAGTTTTATGTGGGAAGTGCGCGCACCATGGGTATGGGCAATGCCTTCACGGCCCTTGGCGGCGATTTGGGCGCAACCGGCATCAATCCGGCCAGCTCGGCTCTTTATAATTGCTGCGAGTTCTCATTTACAACCGGACTCTCATGGGACAACAACAAGGCTGTCTTCCAGGGCACCGAAGGTGACTACACAAGTTCGACGGGCCGCACCCGCTTCACCGTTCCCAACATCAGTGCGGTGTTCAGCATCCCCACGGGTCGCGAATACGGCCTGGTAAGCTACAGCTTCGGCTTCGGCTACAACAAGACCAACAACTTCAACTCCCGCCTGTCCTTCTCCGGCTACGACGACCGCACCAGCCTGCTGGGCAATATCGCCGCCGGCCTGGAGGGCGTAGACAACAGCTACCTGCAGGATCCCGATGCCTTCAATATCGGCTACTGCACTCCCCAGGAAATCATGGCATGGGACACCCGCCTGGTCAACCCCTATGTGGATGAAGACGGCAACGAATACAGCGACTCCTATATCGGCGCCACCGAGAACTACTTTACCGACGACGGCCTGGGTGTGAACAACCCCATGTACAAAGGTTACGACCGCACCATCGGCGGCGGCATCTACGAGATGGCCTTCAACTTCGGCCTGAACTTCAACGACCGCCTGTATCTGGGAGCCAACTTCAACATCAACACCGTGACCTACGAGGACAACCTCTGGTACAGCGAAGAGGCTGCAGAAGGCAATTACTTCCAGACGGGCTTCAAGTCTATGGACTACAACTACTGGCAGCGCACCACAGGCGTGGGTGCAAACCTGCAGCTGGGCGCCATCTATGTGCCCGTGGACTTCCTGCGGCTGGGATTCTCCTACACCACCCCTACGGTCTATGAACTCACTGACACATGGCAGGAGACGATGTATTCCGGTTTCGACGGAACAATCCCCGAATATACCGACGTTACCAGCAAGACCGACATAAACGAATTCGAATACCGCGTGCGCGCCCCCCAGCGCTTCAGCTTTGGTGCGGCCCTGGTATTCGGCCAGAGCGGCCTGCTGAGCGCCGACCTGGAAAGGGTTGACTACCGCCGCATGGTCATGTCGGACGCCAACCACAACGCATCCACTTTCAACGATGTGAACCAGGATATCGCCGACTACTGCTACGACTGCAACATCGTCCGTATCGGCGGCGAGCTGAACGTACTTAACGACATGGCCCTGCGCGCAGGTTACAACTGCTACATCTATGGACAGCCCGCTTATCACTACCTTTCTTTCGGTATAGGCAAGCGCATCAGCGAGAACTCTTCCATAGACCTGGCCTTCCGCACCCGCCTGGCAGACCGCTACCAGATGAAGCCCTACGACGACTACAACATTGACGAGGAAACAGGTCAAGCTACATGCATTGCTCCCGTGGCAGCAATCACCAACACTGCCAACGATTTGATGTTCACCTACAGGGTTAAGTTCTAAGACAGATATCTCTTTACATAAAGGAAGCGGCCCGGTCAGGGTCGCTTCTCTTTTTTGTGCCGTATGGCCCGGCGCAGCTTGCCCGGCCAGCGAACTATCCTGATGAAGGCTTTCTTGACATAGCCGGCCGCCAGCTCCACGGCGAAGCGCATCCTTTCAGAACGGGTTATCTGAGGCCTGCGTCTGCCGCGCAAGGCGTACACCTCGTCTATAAGGGCGTTTATCCGCTGCGTCTGGGCGGCATCGACCTTATATTTGCGGGCCATCCAGCTGTGCTTGCACAGCATGTTTCCCTGAGTGTCATAGAGTATGGTGGACAGGCCGTCGCCATGCCGCTGCGAAGGCAGATAAAGGGTCTTGAAGTTATAGGCCAGCCAGAGGTAAAAGCTGTAGTAGGGCTCAAAGTCGTAGATGTCGAAGCTGCCGTTATAGGCCTCCGCGTACTGCTCCTTGAAGCGGCTAACCATTTCTTCCTTAACCGCATTATAGTCAAAGGCGCGTATCTGCGCCGGGCCCTGGTATTTCTCCCGTATAAGCTTCAGATTCAGGATATTGAAAAACGGGTTGGTCACAATCGGATTGTGGCTGCGCGGGCAGCCGGGGCCGCAGTCCGGCGTGCCGGCATTTGCCCAGCCCTCTTTATATACCTTGAGCGCCAACTGCATCACCGCTTCTGGGTCACACACGTAGGCATCCTCGTCTATATTGATGGCAATGTCGCAGTCCGTATCGCGCAGCATCGCATAAAAATAGCCGTCGGCACTGCGGTCCGTGAGCCGCACCGCCTCCACTCCCTGGGGATAGAGTTCCCGGGAAAACTTGTAAAGCTCCGGCGAAAAAGAGCGGCTATATATCTTAATTTTGGGCATATATGGCAAAGGTAAGATTATTCTTGCTAAATTTGCTCTGATATGAGCGAGACTTCTCTAAAAACCAAGACGGCCAAGGGGCTGTTCTGGGGGGCGATGAACAATGGCCTCCAGCAGCTTATCGGTGCCGTGTTGGGAATCGTGCTTCTGGGCTGCCTGACGCCCGGAGACTACGGCATCGTGGGGAAGCTGGCCATATTCACCGCCATCGCCGTCACAATGCAGGAAGGCGGCTTCAAGGCGGCGCTCATAAACCGAGGTGAAATCCGCCACGAAGACCACAACTCGGTGTTCTGGCTCACGATAGCAGTGAGCGCCTGCCTCTATCTGATATTGTTTTTCCTGGCAGGCCCCATCGCCCGTTTCTACCACCAACCCGAGTTGGTCAAGGTGGCGCGGGTGCTGTTTCTGTCGTTCTTCTTTGTGAGTTGCTCCATATCTTCCGATGCATATCTGCTGCGCAGACTTATGATAAGGCAACGCGCGGCAATGGACATCACCGGTGCCGTCGTGGCCGGCATCGTGGCCGTGATCATGGCCGTGAAAGGCTTCGGCTACTGGGCCCTGGTGGCACATTCTGTGGTACAGTCGGCGGCCACATCCCTAATGAAAGTGGCCTTCACCCCGTGGAAGCCCAGCTTCAAAATAAATTTCAAGCCGGTGAGGGAGATGCTGTCGTTCGGCCTGAGGCTGGTCGGAGCATCGTTCGTGACCCAGATCCAGACCAACATATTCTCCGTGATATTGGGCCGCGCCTATCGCCTTTACTCCAATGACGATGTGGGTTATTACACCCAGGGCAGCAAGTGGGCCTCAATGGCCAGCCAGGTGTTCACAGGTATGACCACCAGCGTAGGGCAG
>CACXHG010000218.1 GCA_902767355.1 uncultured Bacteroidia bacterium | reverse complement strand
ATCCGGCGGTGTCGAAAGGAGCTACAACAGCCTTTGCTATGGGTACTCAGTCCGTCCCGTTACGGAATAACGTAAACCATGACTAAAGAACCGGGAGTGCAAGACGCTTGCGCTCCCGGTTATCTTTAACCCCGCGGGCTGCCACAATTGCAAATTTCTTCCGTACATTTGCCCAGTATAAAATACAGTGTATGAAACGACGCATCTGCCTCCTGACCCTGATTTTTCTTTGCGCAAGCCTCAGTGCGCAAAACGAGATTGTCCCCTACATTCCAGCCTCCGAACTGCCCGACATTGTGGCCTGCGTCCCGGCGCCGCCCGCAGATCCCAGTCCGGAGTTTGACCACGATGTGCTGCGCTATATGTGGGGCAAGCAGCAGCGGCGCGACTCCGCCCGGCTGCAGATGGCCGTGCGAGACGCCATCTGGAATCTGGACACCACCCTGGCGATACTGAGCGAGCCATTCGGGATGACAATCTCCGCCCAGGGCACTCCCGAAATATATGAAGTAATCACACGCGGCGTGAGAACCATCGAGGACATACGCTACCGGCCGAAAGCACACTATTTCCGCATCCGCCCGTTCGCATATTTCCAGGAGCCCTCCATTTTCCCGCAGGACGATGAGTGGCTCGCCACCGAAGGCTCCTACCCTTCCGGCCACACCATACGCGCCTGGGCCTGCGCGCTCCTGCTGGCAGAAATCAACCCCGATGCTGCAGCCGCCATCTTTGCCCGCGCCTGGGCCTCCGGCGAAAGCCGCGTCATCTCGGGCTGCCACTGGCAGAGCGACGTGGATGCCAGCCGCCCCGTGGCCAGCATAGGCTACGCCCGCCTGCAGACCTCAGGTGAATTCCGCAAGCAGATGGAGAAAGCCCAGAAGGAATTCCGCCGCCTGAGCGGGAAATGCAAGTGCAAATGCAGATAGGCTAACTGATTACCAGCTCCACCGGGCAGTGGTCGCTGCCGAAGATTTCGTTGTGGATATCGGTGCCGGTGATACGTCCGGCCAGTGCATCCGACACGAGGAAATAATCGATACGCCACCCTACGTTGCGCTCGCGTGCCGCCATGCGGTATGACCACCAGGAATACTTGGCCTCGCCGGGATGGGCATCGCGCCAGCTGTCGCGCCAGCCTGAGGCCAGCAGCTCGCTCATCTTGCCCCGCTCCTCGTCGGAAAAGCCTGCATTGAAATGGTTCGTCGCGGGGTTTTTAAGGTCTATCTCTTCGTGGGCCACATTCATGTCGCCGCAGATTATCACGCCCTTCTTGGCCGCCAGAGAGCAGACATAAGCCCTGAAGGCATCCTCCCAGTGCATGCGGTAGTCCAGGCGCCGCAGGCCATCCTGCGAATTGGGCGTATAGACGTTCACCAGATAGAAATCGGGCATCTCAAGGGTTATGACGCGGCCCTCGTGGTCGTGCTCCTCCACCCCTATGCCATAGGCGACCGACAGCGGCTGAAGGCGGGTATAGATGGCCGTACCGGAGTAGCCTTTTTTATCGGCATAGTTCCAATAAGACTGATAGCCAAGGAATTCCATATCTATCTGGCCGGCCTGGAGCTTGGTCTCCTGAAGGCAGAAAAAATCGGCGTCGAGCTGCGCAAAAACATCTGCAAAGCCCTTGCCGGCGACGGCCCTGAGGCCATTGACGTTCCAACTGATAAATTTCATAATGCAAATTTAATATCTTTGCCTGAAAACTTGAGCCACTTATGACAATTACCGGTATAGGAGAGACAGTTCTCGACATCATTTTCCAGGGCGGACAGCCCACGGCGGCAGTGCCGGGCGGGTCCACATTCAATGCAATGGTATCGCTCGGGCGCACCGTACCCAGCACATTCCCGGACGTGGAGCTGCGCATGGTATCCCAGATTGGCGACGACAAGGTCGCCGATATCGTTACCGTCTTCATGGAGGCCAACGGCATCAGCACCGAAGCCATGGTCCGCGTCCAGGGCCAGAGCAGCGTCTCGCTGGCGATTCTGGACGAAAACCGCAACGCCAGCTACGAGTTTTTCCGCGACCGCAGCCTGCCGCCCTTCGCAGCCCCCGAACTGGAATTCGGCAGCGGCGACATAGTGCTTTTCGGCTCTTTCTT
>CACXHG010000217.1 GCA_902767355.1 uncultured Bacteroidia bacterium | reverse complement strand
CTGCGCATAATAGCCGATATCCACATTGTACCCCACCTTCGCCTCGCCGTCGAACGGCTCGAGCTCTCCCATCAGCACGCGCATCATCGTGGTCTTGCCTTCGCCGTTGCGGCCCACGAAGGCCACCTTCTCCCCTCTCTTGATTTCTATGTTGGCCCCGCTGAAAATGATTTTGGCCGGGGCGTCGGGATAGCTCACGGAGGCATCCACCACCTTGAAGGCCACGTCGCCGCTGCGGGGTGCCGGAGGAAACTTGACGCTCAGGGCCGTCTTGTCTTCCACCTCGAGCTCTATGCGCTCCATCTTCTCGAGCTGCTTGATGCGGCTCTGCACCTGATTGCTCTTGGTGGGCTTGTAGCGGAAGCGCTCTATGAACTCTTCGGTTTTTTCTATGGTGCGCTGCTGATTCTCATAAGCGGCTTTCTGCTGCGCGATACGCTCTGCGCGAAGCTCCAGATATTTGGTGTATGGCACCTTGTAGTCGTGCACATGCCCCAGCATAATCTCCACCGTCCGGTTGGTACAGTTGTCCAGGAAGCGGCGGTCGTGGGAAATCAGCACCATGGAGCCCGGGAAAGTCTGCAGATAGTCTTCCAGCCACTGTATCGACTCTATGTCCAGATGGTTGGTGGGCTCGTCCAGAAGCAGCACGTCGGGCTTGCCCAGCAGTATCTTGGCAAGCTCTATGCGCATGTTCCATCCCTGCGAAAAAGTTTCCGTGGGGCGGGAGAACTCCGCGTCCTTGAAGCCAAGGCCGCGCAGGGTCTTTGCGGCTGCCACCTCAGGAGCCTCCCCGCCGGCCATGGCCAGGCGGTCGTTGAGATTGTTAAGCTCCACAATCAGGCGAGAATACTCCTTGGAGTCATAATCGCTGCGGCTGGCAAGCTCGGCGGAGATATCATCGACCTTCCTGTGCAGGGTGAAGATATCTTCGAACACCGTCATGGTCTCGTCCATGACACTGCGCCCCTTGTTGTGGCGCATCTGCTGCGGCAGATAGCCTATCTTTATGCCGGAAGGCACCATAACCTTGCCGCTGGTCGGCTGCTGCTGGCCCACTATCAATTTGAGCAAAGTGGATTTGCCCGCTCCGTTGCGGCCCACCAGGCCTATGCGGTCCTTCTCACTGATATGCAGGCTGATATTATTCAGCAGCGTAGTGCCGCCGAAGGACACCGTCAGGTCTGTGATGGAAATCATTTCGCTTGTTGTGATTGACCGGCCTCGGCCGCAGCCTCCAGAGCCTCTTCCGCCTCGGGATCTTCTACTATGGCAGGCTTGCAGACAAGTATGCTCAGGCCATAGAGCAGCGACAGCGGGATGGCAGCTATCAGCATGGAGAACGGGTCGGCAGGCGTGATTAAGGCCGACAGGACCGCAATGATGAGCACTGCGTATTTCCAGCCGCTGATAAGCATCTCGCGGGAGATAAGGCCGATCTGAGAGAGCACCGCAACCACCGTGGGAATCTCGAACACTATGCCGAATATCAGCACCGTGGAGCTCACGGTAGATATGTAGGAATTGAGCGAGATGGTGTTGATGACCTCTTCGCTGACCTTGTAGCCGTCAAAGAAATTGACCATCAGCGGGAGGATGATGCAATAGCCCACCGCCACGCCCAGATAGAACAGGAACGAAGCGAAGATGAATGCCCGCCGGGTGGCTTTTTTCTCGCGCTTGTAAAGCGCCGGAGCTATGAATCGCCAGATTTCATATATGATATACGGGCAGCATACTATGAAGGCACAGGCGAATGTCACCCGCATGTGCACCATGAACTGGGTCGAGAGCTCGATGTTGACAAGCTGCAGCCCGGTCTTCATCCCGAACCACTTGTAGAAGAAAAAGTCGGAACGGGTCGGTGCAAGTATGATATTGTCGAAAAGAAAAGACTTGAAGAAAAAAAGCACGACAAACGCCGCAAGCAGGGCTATTACCACGCGGAACAGCCCCTGCCTGAGCGCTTCCAGGTGATCCCAGAAGCTCATGTTTTGGGATTCGTCGAGCTTTTCCTCTTCTGCCATCAGTTACTCTTTGTCTTCCTTCTCGATGTCACCTTTAATGTCGTTGAGCTCTTTCTCGGCCTCTTTCATGCCGGATTTGAACTCCTTTACACCCTTGCCAAGGCCGCGCATCAGCTCGGGAATCTTCTTGCCGCCGAAAAGGAGAATGATTACCAGGGCAATGATAACCCACTGCCAGGGTCCGATGACTCCCAGGGGAAGAATCAACATAGATAAAGCTTTCATATACTTGAGGTTTTAGTGTTTATTACTTATAGTTTTGCAAGTCTTTCTCTCAGGTTGTCCAGCTTCTGGGTGGCGTCGGAGAGTTTCTTGCGCTCATTTTCCACAACGGCCGCAGGCGCGTTGGCCACGAAGCGCTCGTTGCCGAGCTTGGCGTTCACGCCTTTGAGGAAGCCCTCGTAGCGGGCAATCTCTGCAAGTATCTTGGCTTTCTCGGCCTCCAGGTCAATCATGCCCTCCATAGGCACGAAGAACTGCACGGTGCCGGACATGAAGCTCTCGCCGGGGGCATCGCCAAAGTCGGCCGTAGTCTCTATAGTGGAGATGTTAGCCATCTTGGCTATCACCGGCGACATATAATCGGGATAACTGCCCTTGACCTTGAGCGACAGGGCCTCCTTGGGCGAAAGGTTCTTTTTCTGGCGCAGGGCGCGGATTTCCACAACTGCGCCCGCAGCGATGTTGAAATCTGCGATGACGGCGGGGTCAAAGGCCTCTGCCTTGGGAGTAGATGCATACATGATAGTCTCGCCTTCCTTGCGGGCGGCGATATGCTGCCAGAGTTCCTCTGTGATGAACGGTGTGAAGGGGTGCAGCAGCTTGAGCAGGTCTTCGAAGAAAGACACGGTAGCCTGATAGGTTTCGGTGTCGATGCTCTCGCCGTACGCGGGTTTCACAAGCTCCAGATACCAGGCGCAGAAGTCGTCCCAGAAGAGCTTGTAGATGGTCATTATGGCGTCGCTGATGCGATATTTGCCGTAGTGGTCCTCTACCGCCGCCACAGCCTCGGAGAGTTTGGCCTTGAACCACTTGACTGCGATCCTGTTGACTTCGGGAGCGGGCTTATCTTCTGCAGTCCACATCTCGGTGAGCCGG
>CACXHG010000216.1 GCA_902767355.1 uncultured Bacteroidia bacterium | reverse complement strand
TTTCTGTGGCCCTACGACGGCCTGATGTCAGGCCTTGCTCTCTTGAACAGGCTGGGCTATGATGTCAACTATAAGGCCAAGATAGACCAGTATCAGGCTTACTGGCGTCCGACGGGCGGTGTGAATGTTGGCGGCTATGGCTCCCAGACCGACGGCCGCAGTGGAGGCGGGGACCGTTTCTACGACGACAACTCCATCATCGGCATAAACCTGGTGGAGGCCTACAAGCAGCTCGGCGACAATGTCTATTTGGAGCGTTGCGCCCGGATCGTGGATTTCCTCCACTCAGGAGAAGATGATGTTCTGGGCGGGGCACTCTGGTGGTGCGAAGGCCAGAAAAACAAGCCCGGCAACGGCGACAGCAACAAGCCCGCCTGCGCCAACGGCTATGCCCAGTGGTTCCTGCTGAGCTATTACGATGTATGCCCCGAGGCGGAGAAGGCCGATGTGCTCGCATTTGCCAAAAAGCTCTATAACTGGGAATACGCCAACCTGCGCGACCCGGAAGACAACACCTACTGGAACGACCGTAATGCAGATGGCAACATCAACAAGACCAAGTGGACCTATAACTCCGGCGCTATGATTGCAGCAGGCACCCGCCTGTATCACATCACCGGCGAGAAGCACTATCTGGACGAGGCCATCGCCACCGCCGACGGTGCATACAATTACTACGTCCGCAGCCGCGAGGGCATACCCTTGTGCTATCCTCTCAATGACCCGTGGTTCACCGTGAAACTCATCAGGGCCTACATGGAACTCGAGCCCGATTACTCCAAATGCTCCAACTATATAGAGGTCTTCATCTCCAACCTTGAGAAGGCATGGATGAACGGCCGGATGGACAACGGTCTCTTCTACGAGAACTGGACCGGCAAGGCCAATGCCGACCGTGACAAAGGCCTGCTGATGCAAGACGCTGCGCTGGAGTCGCTGGGAGCTGTGGCCCTCTATAAAAAAGAACATAAATAGACAATGAAAAAACTGCCTGCAATCATGCTGCTGCTTCTGGCCTTGACTGCCTGCAATCAGCACCCGCAAGAGGATTTGCTAGACTATGTAAATCCCAATATCGGCACCGTGCACAGCCGCTGGTTTGTATATACGCCGGCCGCTACGCCTTTCGGCATGGCCAAGCTTGGCCCCTCTACCAACGGCACCTATGGCAACAACCAGGGCTGGGAAGCGGTCGGCTATGAAGACAACCACACGTCGATAGACGGTTTTCCCTGCTTTCACGAATTCCAGGTTGGCGGACTGGCGCTGATGCCAGTCACAGGCGAACCCGTCACCAATCCAGGCCTCCTGGAAGACCCTGCAGCGGGCTGGCGCTCTTCTTTTGATAAGGACGATGAAATCGCCCGCGCAGGATATTACAGCGTCTATCTCAAAGACTACGGCGTGAAGGCCGAACTTACCGCCACGGAGCGGGTCGGCTATCAGCGTTTCAGCTTTGACGGGGGCGAGGAAGGCCATATACTGGTCAATATCGGCACCCGCATGGGCGAAAGCGGAGCTGTTCGCGACGCTTATGCAAAGGTGGAAGGGGACAAGGTTTACGGCTGGATTGTCACCGAGCCGGAATATGTCAAGAAATACCAGAACGGAGCCACTGTAAGCATGTATTTCTACGGTGAACTTTCTCAGGCTCCGGACCATACTTCTGCCTTCCATGTAGGCGGCGAACGTGCGGGTGCAACCGAGGTTTCCGGCCCCGGCGCCGTGCTGTCGCTGGATTACGATCTCCCCGGGCAGATAGTTGTGAAGCTGGGCTTGTCATATACTTCTGTAGAGAATGCCAAGGCCAATCTGCTTGCAGAGGCCGCTGAACTTGGCTTCGACGCCGCCACTGCCCAGACTGCAGCGCTCTGGCGCGAGATGCTTGGCCGCATCGAGGTCTCCGGCGGCAAAGAAGGGGACAAGGTCAAATTCTACACCGGCCTGTATCACATGCTGCTGGGCCGCGGCATCGCAAGTGATGTGTGCGGCGCATATCCCCGCAACGACGGCGGCGTGGGGCAGATAGAGTGCGACGCTTCGGGAAAGCCCAAGCATAATTTCTACAACACGGATGCGATCTGGGGCGGCTACTGGAACCTTACTCCGCTCTGGGCGCTGGCCTATCCCGAGTATTACAACGACTGGGTGGCCGGTCAGCTGCTGGTATATAAGGACGCCGGCTGGCTGGGCGATGGCATCGCCTGCAGCAAATATGTGTCCGGCGTCGGCACCAATATGGTTCCCATTGCCTTTGCCGGGGCCTACAACAGCGGCATCCGCAACTACGACATTGAGACTATGTATGCCGCAGCCCGCAAGGACTGCCTGGAGTCGGAGGGTCGCATCGAGGGGGCCGGCAAGATGGACATCGGCCTCTTTGTCGCAGACGGCTATGTACCTTATGTAGATGATCCCGGTTTCGTGGCGAATTCCCGCGGGGCCACTTTCTCGGTGTCCCACACCCTGGAATATGGCTTCTGCTCTTATGCCACCGCGCAACTGGCCAAGCAGCTCGGCCACGAGGCTGATTACAAACAGCTTATGGACCTGTCAGACGGCTGGGCGAAAGTCTTCGACGACGAGCTTAAGCTCGTGCGCCCCAGGGTTGCCGGCGGCGCATTTATAGATAACTTTGATCCTCTGGAGTCGTGGCGCGGCTTTCAGGAGGGTAATGCCGTGCAATATACTTTCTTCGTGCCCCAGCATATAGATTCTTTGATTTCACGCCTTGGCGGCGATGTTTTCAACCAGCGTCTGGACTCCATCTTCACCGAGGCCCGGAAGAGCGTGTTCGGCGGCGGCAAGACCACCTATGCCTTCTCCGGCATCAACAGCCCCTACAATCATGGAAACCAGCCTTGTCTGCACGAACCCTGGCTGTTCAACTTCTCCGGCAAGCCCTATCTGACGCAGAAATGGGTTCGCCTGATTTGCGACGAGTTCTATGGTACCGATGGCGAACACGGTTACGGCTATGGACAGGATGAGGATCAGGGCCAGTTGGGTGCGTGGTACGTGCTTTCGGCTATGGGTCTGTTCGACGTTCAGGGCGGTGCGCCTGAAAAGCCCACCTACCAGATAGGCAGCCCCATCTTTGATAAGATAGTGGTGCACCTGAGCCCGTTCAATGCTTCGGGGAAGACCTTTACCATTCGCACAGAGGGCAATGCTCCAGATGCATATTACGTTCAGTCGGCTACCTTCAACGGCCAGCCGCTGGAGCAGAACTGGCTGTACCGCAGCGATGTGTATAATGGCGGCGAACTGGTGCTGACCATGGGCCGTGAGCCTTCTGACTGCTGGAATGCATCATGTCCGCCAGTGAGCCGTTAAAGTATTGTGATATGAAAAAGATATTGTATGTATTTGCTGCTGCAGCGCTTATTTCCTGTGCTTGCGACAACTCCCAGGAGCTTTATGTCCCTTCTGGAGGCGGGGACAAGCCCTCTCCGACGCCGGCTCCGGCGGTCGAAAGCGACTGGGGTGCCCTTGCTGATTCCTGCACCAATGTGCTCGTAGCCAATTTCCTCGACAAAAGCACAGGTACATTCTGGGCTACCCCGGGCGACATTGAGCGCTCTTCCGAATATATCTACTGGCAGCAGGCCCATGCCCTGGACGTGCTGCTGGAGGCAGCCGTGCGCAATCCTTTGCTCCGGGATACATATCTGGGCTATGCCGACAAGTGGTACGCCAATTATGCCCACAACTACAATCGCAGCCATCGCGGCGAGGGTACCTACGGCGGATTCTTCAATCAGTGGACCGACGATATGGCCTGGATATGCCTGACGCTGATGCACATCAGCGAGGTCTCGGGCGACGCTAAGTATCGCGAGACTTCCAAAGAGGTGTTTGACAAGTACATCTGGCCCCGCAGGCTGGCCTACGACGGCGGCTTTGCGCTGCCGTGGACAGATCGCCCGGAAGATGTGAAGAATTTCAATGCCTGCACCAACGCCCCCTCGTGCCTGACGGCCGCCAAACTGCATCTGCTCTATCCCGACGAGGGCTATCTGGATATAGCCAAGACACTCTACAAGGCCTGCATAGACCACATGCCGGATGCCGAAAGGGCAGAGGAGCCACCGTTGACCTATACCCAGGGTACTTTTGGTGAGGCTTGCCGTGCGCTCTATCACATTACCGGAGACCAGTCGTACATGGACAAGGCCGGCGTAGTTCTGCAGTACGCTTTTACCAGCAACCGCTGCAACGATTCCTCCGGGGTGCTCCGCCACGAGGGTACGAGTATGGATCAGAGCCTTTTCAAGGCGGTGCTGATTCCGTATGCCGTGAACTATGTGACGGACGCCGACGCCGACAGCCGCATCGCTCAGGTAATCCGGGAGAAACTGCTGCTCTGCGCCAAGACGCTGGACCGGCATCTCGACCGCACTATGTATCCCCGTATGTACTGCGACTACTTCTGGGGTACGACTTTCAATCCTTCCTCCGGCAGTGCCTCTATGGGTGCGCAGGCCAGCGGCGCGTCGCTCATGGAGGGCGTCGCACGCATGACGGCAGAGTAGGGCCGCTTGCTGCTTTGTGTGTGGAGCTTATCGCTCTGATTGGCAGTGTATTATTGAATATGCCTCCCCTTGTTTTGAGGGGAGGCATATTCTGTTATGGGCTGTGTGGCAGTGTTTTATCCTCCACGGCTATTTTCCCAGTATGAGTCTCGTGCTGCCGATAGCCAGCAGCGTCTGGGCTACGAGGTAGGTGCTCATCACGCCGAAGCCGCCCATCAGCGGGCTCAGCTGGCCGAAGGTGCGTATGGCAATCAGGCTGTCGGAGAAGGTGAACAGCACTGCGCCGGCAGTCAGCAGCCACCAGGTCAGTGTCTTAAATCTGAGGGCTCCGGCAAGGGTACTGAAAATCAGGAATGTGAGGGTGAAACCGTAGATT
>CACXHG010000215.1 GCA_902767355.1 uncultured Bacteroidia bacterium | reverse complement strand
TGCATGTCGCCCACGAAGTGCTCCACGAACACCAGGTAAACGCCTGCATCGGGCATATAGAGTATGCGGCCGCCGTACTGCTGGGTGTAAGGTGTGTCACGTTCGCCGTCGGCAGTCAGGGCGTGATGGTATTTCCAGGTTTTGCCGTCCTGGGTAGAATAGAGGGTAAGTATGCGGGTGTCCACCATATCGTAGGCCAGGTCGTAGGGGGCGTCGCGGCGCAGGGTCTGTCCGCGGGCGATGTAGAGGGTCTTGCCGTCGTCAGAGAGCCAGCTGTTGCCAAAGTTGTCGTTGGTCATCCAGCCGTTGTCCCACTGGTCGGTGTGATAAACCGGGATATCCTGGAATACCGGCTTGTCGCTCAGGAAAACGGTGTCGCCGGTAGAAGTTTTCACATAGGCCCAGTAAGTACGGTAGCCGGCCTTGACGCAGCCGAAGTCCTTGGGGTCGATCTGCTGTGCGATGCGGATGTCCTTGAGCTGATAGGTTCCGTGCTTTGCAGGGTCGTAGAGTTCGTATTTGCCGTCGATGTGGTCTGCGCACATCACCGGACCGGCGGTGAACAGATTCTCATAGCTCTTGGCTGCCGCTGCGGGGCGCTCGCCCTCCACCCTGGTGTAGGGGCCTTCCGGCTTGTCGGCAACCATGGTGTAGTAATAGGGCTTCTTGGCATAGAGGCCGTATCTTTCCACATAGGGGTTAGCCACGACGTCGATGGCAAAGCGGCCGTCGGCCGTCTTGTAGAAGCTGTTGCCGCCGATATATACCACTATGGAGTCTGTGTTCTTGACAGCCTCCACAATCTCGGGCTTGGAGTATTCTATCTTGAGATTTTTGGAAATCTTCTCGAACATGTAGTTGTCCGGGGTGAAGATGAGCTTACGGTAGGCAATCGGCTCTTTGGGGGCCTGGATATCGGGGATGTGCTCTATGCGCAGCAGGCGCTTGAGAGTGGTGTCGCCCAGCTGGATCATGGCTGCATAGCGTCCGTCGGCGTAATTGCCGATTTTCTTAACTGCGCAGTGGTTGGTGCCGGGTTTGAGGCGGTACTTTTCGCTGCGGATCTTGTTGCCGTCCGGGTCAAAGAATTCCACATTCGCCACCTTGGGGCCATTCTCGGGCACCACAATGGTGAGGTCTGCAGTTTTGGCGTTGCGATAGATAGGCATGCCGAACTCTGCCTGCAACTGGCCAACAGGACGTTGGGCAAAAGCGCTCATGGGGGCGGCAATCGCCAGCGCAAGGATAAATCTCTTAAAATACTTGTTCATCATCTGTGGGTTATTGAGTTTATTCTATGAATTTCCAATTGTCGTTGGCCTCGGCCTCGAGGGTGCCGACCTGCGTCAGATAGTCATAGAGCAGGTCGCGGATGTCGTCGTATTTATTCACAATATACGACGATGGTTTACTTGTGTCCAGGCCTGCGCCGCTTTCCAGCAGGCCGTCGCCGCCCATGGCGCGATAGGACGTGACAGCCACGGTATATCTGCCTTCCGGCTCAAACGGCGAACCGTCTTCCATGGACTCTATCTCTACCCTGCTGCCGAAAGGACGCCTCTTGTAAACCTTGTACTTAAGGCCGATGGCAGAATCATAGCAGTATGCCGGCCCTTCCCGGGTAATCCACTTTTCGTAGGAATACTCCAGGTAGGATTTGATCTGGGCGCCGGTCATGCTTATGGTGTACAGCTTGTTCTCGAAGGGATATAGGCGCGCAAGGTCGTTATAGACCAGGTCTCCCTCGCGAATTGCGCCATGCGAGGTCAGGGGCGCCACAAAGGCGATGTCGGCACCGCAGGTGGCCAGCTCCACATCTGCCAGAAGCTTCATGTATGCCGAAGGCCCTTCGAGGGCGTCGGCCATGGAAAAGGCCTTGCTCACAGAGCAGATCTTCTTGGTGGTGAAGTCTTTCACAGCCTGGTAGTCGGCCTCGAATTCTGAGTCGAATTCCGGGTCGGGCTTAACATTTTCCAGCGGCAGCAGCTCTACGGCCACGCTGTCCTTAACACGCTTGCCGCCCTTGTAGCTGAGGATAAAGCGGGCGTGGCCAAGATTGTGGCAGCGCGGCCCGGGATTCACATAGCCGGTGGGAATTGCCTTGCCGGTGTAGCTTGCGGCCAGGGGGCGGTGGTCGTGACCGCCGATTACCATATCCACGCCGCTGAGGGTTTTGGCCATGAAGAGGGCGTCGTTTTCAAAGCCGTCCACATCTTCTTCTCCGCTGCCGCTATGGGTGGCGACAATCACAAAATCCGGGCGGTGCTCCTTGCGGACCCTGTCCACCAGGGCCTGCAGCACATCGCCGTTGGCCTTGAATTCAATACCGCTGTAGAGGCTCTCGGTGATCCAGTTGGTTACCTTGGGGTTGGTGGTGCCTATTATGGCCACCTTCAGGCCGCTCTTCTCTACTATCGTATATTCGTCAAAATAGGGTTTGCCGGCGTCAGGGCCATCGTAGTGGAGTGCGTTGGCGCCCAGCATGGGCATGTTGTACTGCGGGCGGATGCGGTCGTACACCTCGTGCCCGGCCTCTATGTCGTGGTTGCCCACCACGGTGGCGTCGTAGCCCATGTAATTTGCCATGCGGGCAAAAATGTGGGGCCCGAGAGTATCTACATAGTTGAAGTAAAAGGCCGAATTGTCTCCCTGCAGATTGTCGCCGTTGTCTATCAATATCAGGTCGGGGTTATTCTCACGCGCACTTTTCAGTACCGCGGAGACCTTGGAGAGGGAGTTCGGCTTTATGCTGTCGTCGAGATAATACTTGCTGAAATACGCCCCATGGACGTCGGTAGTTACGTATATGTCAATGACATGGTCGCCGTCGGCAACCTTATGGCAGGATGTCATTGCAGAAGTGGCAATACACAAACCCAAAAAATATTTTTTAATGCTACGGAGGTTCACAATCGCAAATATGAGAATAATTGTGTAAATTTGGAAAATTTTGAGCCTATGAATATTGAGCAAAGAGCAGCCGGCTTGCGGCAGGAGATTCTCGCCTCCGATTTGAGGGAGCGCGTTTGTTTTGACTTTCAGAAAGCCCTCCCGCAGTTGAGGGGGACGAGTTTGTACAAGCTGTTTTCCAGGATGCCCAAGGGAAGGCTGATGCATGCCCATATAGAGGCGACTTTCGACGCCCATTACGCCCTATCGCTGGCCTTCGGCTGCCCGGAAGTGTATGTGTTCCTGAAGCCTGAAACCGACGGATACCGCTATCTGCAGCTGGCCCACAAGGCCTGGTTCTCCGGTCCGGTGCCCGAAGGGTGGACTCCCCTGCCCGAGGCCATGGCCGCCGATCCCCTCCTGAAAGAGAAGATTTTTGCGGCGGTGACGAGCAACATCGAGAATATCGATGCCGACATCTGGCCCAAGTTCGAGGCGATTTTCGACCGCTACAAGGCGATCAACAATTATAAGCCTTTCTTTGTCAAGCTCTACACCAGGGTGTTTACCCAGATGGCTGAAGAAGGTCTGCTGGGAGTGGATTTCCGCTACATCAGCCAGGATCAGTTCGATGCCGACGGGCGGCAACTGGAGCGGGACGAATATGTAGATCTGGTGAAGCAGATAGAGAGCGAGGTTCAGAAGACGTATCCATACTTCAAGGTGCGGCTGATTTACTGTTATTATAAAGGTGTGCCGGCCGAGACTGTGCCCGACCGCCTGGAATACGCCCGCCATCTGGTGGAGAAATATCCCGGCACTGTCATAGCCTATGACATGGTGGGCGAAGAAGACTGCGGCAAGGACCTTGGCTATTATGCCCAGGTGCTCAAGGATGCCCCGGTGCCCATCATTATGCACGCCGGCGAGAGCATAGACCCGGAAAACCGCAATGTGGAATATGCTATGGACCTAGGCATCAGCCGCGTAGGCCACGGAATGAACCTCTATAACTTCCCCACTCAGGTGCAGCGTGCCAAAGAAAAGCACCTGATGCTGGAGGTCTGCCCCTTAAGCAACCAGTTGCTGGGCTATGTGCCGGATCTGAGAAAGCACCCCGCGGCCGGCTATATCAAGAATGGTCTGAATGTGACCATCAACAGCGACGACTGCGCCATTTTCGACACGGCTTATATCACAGACGACCTGCTGGCAGCCTACCTGTGCTGGGATCTTTCCATGGCCGACATCAAGCGCTGCCTGCTCAACTCCCTGGAAGGCGACCCTGCCCTCATCGCCCTGTTCGAGTCCCAGTGGGCTGCTTTCGAGAATTCCTTGTAGCAGCGCACAGACATCCGCATATCGAAAAAACAAGCTTTGCTCCGGGCCAGTCGGCTCGTCGCGCCTGTTCCCTCCGCAAACTTGTTTTTTCTCGCTCCTGTCTGTGCAACCGTCGTCTGAGTTTGCCGCAGCCGCCTCCGAAGCCAAAGCGGCAAAAGCGTTATTTCACAGTGAAAGATTTGCGGTGGTGGGGCGTGAGGCCGTGGGCGTGGATGGCGGCGCGGTGGTCTTCGGTGGGATAGCCCATGTTGTGAGCCCAGCCG
>CACXHG010000214.1 GCA_902767355.1 uncultured Bacteroidia bacterium | reverse complement strand
CTGATGAGCATAGACATCGCCACGGGAGAGAAAAAGGACTGCGGTAAGGTTGTTGACGGCCGCCTGGGCGCATCGTTCTGGTTCTTTGTGGACAAGGACAGCAACGTGTGGTTCACCCTGTGGAAACGCAACTATTCCTATGAGAACGACTTCGGCAACCTGTACTGCTACAACCCGGCCGCCGACAGTATCACCACCTACGACAATGTGCTGCCCAAGGGCCAGCTGATAGACGGAACTCCCGTTTCCGAAGAGCGCAACCAGCAGCGCGCCTGGACCTGGCTGAGCCCCTTCCCCGGCCGCGACAAATGCTACTTTATCCAGGGTACCCTGGGCGGCGGCGACGAGCGCCTGTGGATTTTCGACCCTTCGAAGGACATCACTTCCGGAGCGGCCTTCGAGCCCGTGGCCTACATCGGTTCGTCTTATTTCGAGACTGCAGTGGGCGGCGACCGCCTGTATTTCTGCCAGTACGAAGACCTGGAAGATGCCCGAACCATCTTCAGCGAAGACGAGCGCGAGATAGATCCCGACAGCCCCGCTTATGTGGACCGCAAGATACACCTGCGCAGCATCTCGCTTAAAGACGAAGGCCTGCACCGCGAAATCAAGGACCACGGCCCCATCGTGGACCAGGACGGACGCCAGGCGCTGATGATCATGTCCATGGCGGCGGATGCCGACGGCCACGTGTTTGTCTATGGCAGCTGGAGGCCGCGTTCGTTCAAGGAAGCCACCCTGCAGTACCTGCTGTTCGAGTATCCCAATGGCGACCTCTACCGCCTGCTCAAGCGCGGCGAGTTCTTCGCAGTGATCAACACCAACGAGTAGGTGTCGGGCGATGCGTATATAAAGTTCGTAACGGAACACGCCGGGGATGACCCCGGGCGGCTGCTGCTGTCGGCAGACCGATGGCCCCAGGTGGATGTACGGCGGGCGGCGCGCAATATAGCCGCGCGGGCCAGGATACGCACCAAAATCCCTTCGTGGTATGCCCACCCTGAACTGGAGTATCCCGGTTCGCTGCCCCTGGAACAGGCCAGCAGCGAGGCCACTGCGCTCTACAAACAGCAGTTCGTGCCAGCCGGCGCACGCATTGCCGACCTGACCGGCGGCCTGGGCGTGGACTGCTGGTTTCTGAGCCAAGGCGCCGCCCAGGCCCATTACTGCGAACTTAAGAGCGAGCTCGTCGCCGCTGCCCGGCACAACTTCGCAGCCCTGGGCAGAGCCGACATCGAAATCCACGAGGGCAGCGGCACGCAGTGGCTCCGGGAGCAAAGCGAAACTTTCGACCTGATATATCTGGACCCGGCCCGGCGCGGCGCCGGGCAGCGGCGCGTATATGACATTTCTGACTGCGAGCCCAATCTGCTGGAGATAAAGGATATGCTGCTGGCCAAATCCAGCCGCGTACTGGCCAAGATTTCTCCCATGGCCGACATCAGCCGCACCCTGGAGCAGTTTCCCGAAACCCGCCAGCTGCACGTGGTGGCCGTCGCCGGCGAAGTGAAGGAGCTGCTGTTGCTGCTGGAAGCACCCTACCCAGAGCCGCTGATCGTGGCGCACGACATCCTGGGCGGCGGGGCGCACCATTTTGAGTTCCACCCGCAGCAAGAGCCGGCGGCCGAAGTCCGTTACGCCGGCCGCTTAGGCAAGTATCTGTTCCAACCGTCCAAGGCCATACTCAAGGCGGGCGCCTTCAGACTGCTTTCGGAGCGCTTCGGACTGGAAAAGCTGGCCCCGAGCACCCATCTCTACACAGCCGACACCATCCCCGAAGGCTTCCCGGGAAAGGTATTTGAGGTGGAAACGACATTCGATTGGAGCAAGGACGCGCTGCGACGCCTGAAACAGTCCTACGACCGCATGGAGATGACCGCCCTCAACTTCCCCCTGGCAACCGACGCCCTGCGTAAAAAGACGCGCCTCGCCGGCGGAGGAAGCAGGCACCTGTTTGCCACCACCCTCGCCGACAAAAGCAAGAAGCTTATAATCTGCAGATTCTAGCCTACTCCAGGCTCTCGAGCTCCACGCCGGGCAGGGATTCCAGACGCGGAAGAATGTCCAGCGTGCTCTCTTTCTTGCGCACCCGCAGGTTGACCTCCATCTTATAGACGTCGCCCTGCTTGGTGATGCTGATGTCCTCGGCCCGCTTGCCAAGCGCTTTGGCAGCATCGGCCAGAGGCTGATGGGAGGTGGCCCTGAAGACCGCGGTGTGGTATTTTTCGCCCACCTTGAAGGTGTAGAAATGCATGGCCTCCAGGCTGACTATGGCCAGGATGGTGCACAGAATGCCCAGTTCGTACTTTCCGCAGCCCAGACTGAGCCCGACAGCTGCCGTCACCCACAGGCCGGCAGCCGTGGTAAGGCCGGTGATATGGTTCTTGCCGGACTTGATGATGATGCCGCCGCCCAAAAACCCTATGCCGGAAACGACGCCGGCTGCCACGCGGGCCGCGTCGAAACGCGCTGCGCCTTCGAATCCATATATGGATATAACCATAAACAGCGCACTGCCGAGCGCCACCAGCACATGCGTACGCACGCCGGCGCCCTTGGCACGGACTTCGCGCTCATAGCCGATGGCCGCGCCCAGCAGGCTGGCGACCACCAGCCTCAGAACCAGTTGTAATGCCTGTGACATGGTATTCGCAATTAGTCGATAAGGGCGGAAACCTTGGCGTAATTCTCGTCTATGGTGCCGTGAGCTTCTACCTCGAAGTATTTGTCGTGTGCCTTATAGTATTGGATTACCGGCTCGGTCTTCTCGTGATAGTTGCGGATGCGGGTGGTGATGATATCGTCGTCGGCATCGTCGGCGCGGTTTTCCACCAGGGCGCGCCCCTTGATGCGGCGGCGTACCTCCTCGTCGGTGATGTGGATGGAGACCACGCGGGTCAGTTCTTCGCCCATATCGGTGAGCATCTCGTCCAGGGCTATGGCCTGGGCAACGGTGCGCGGGAAGCCGTCCAGCAGAAAGCCGCGCACATCGGGATTACTGTCGAATTGCTGGCGTATCATCCCGCATACGACCTCGTCCGGCACCAGATTGCCCTTTTCTATCAGGTCCTTGGCCTGCATTCCGAGAGGCGTTCCCTCTGCGATTTCTTTGCGCAGCAGATCGCCCGTAGAAATGTGGTAGTAGCCTTTGTTCTCTACCAGCATTTTTGCAAATGTGCCCTTGCCTGCTCCGGGAGGGCCAAACAGAACATAATATTTCATGGCTATTCGATTTGATCTTTGAGAATGTAGATGTCTGCCAGCTGGCGGCCCATCTGGTCGTAGTCCAGACCCCAGCCCACAATGAACTTGTTGGCTATCTCCAGCCCGACATAGTCTATCTTGATGTTGCGCTTATACACATCGCTCTTGAGAGAGAAGGTGCACACGCGCACGTCGGCCGCGCCCTTTTCTTTGAGCTGCCCGACCAGCGACTCTATGGTGGCGCCGGTGTCCACGATATCCTCCACGATAATCACCGTGCGACCCGTAAGGTCTATGTCCAGGCCGATAACCTCCTTAACATCGCCGGTGCTCTTGGTGCCCTCGTAGGATTTGAGGCGGATGGAAGCCAGCTCGCAGGAAAACTTGAGCCTCGGCAGCAGGTGGCCGCAGAAAATGATGGAGCCGTTGAGCACGCACAGCATCACCGGGGTGACCCCGCTGCCAAAAAAGTCGTTGTTGAGCTCCGCGGCGACCTTATCCACCGCAGCGATAATCTTTTCGTTGGTAATGTAGGGCACGAAGTCCTTTCCGTTGATTCTGATTGATTCCATAGCCTGAAGCTAAACTTAGGTTTGTGATTGTGCAAATTTAAAAGTATTTTTGGACAATCTCTACAACCTGCTTGGGATTATGATTCGACATATCATCATAACTTGCCTTCTGGCGCTGGTTGGACTGGCTGCTTTTGCGCAGGAGCCGGCAGCGGGGGCCGCACAGCCTTCGCCACCCGATTCGCTGGCGACTATCACCGGCCGTGTTTTCACAAAACACGAATCCAGGCTTTCTCCTGTGCCTGACGCCTTCGTCAGCCTGATTTCGGGT
>CACXHG010000213.1 GCA_902767355.1 uncultured Bacteroidia bacterium | reverse complement strand
GCTATTGTAAGTAGCAGCATGGCTAAGGCTTTCGCTGATACTCTTATAGGCATCCTGCAGGTCGTATTTGCCAACAAGGCCTATATTGACGGTTTCGGTGGCGTCGCGGCGCATTTGCAGGAAATGGTTCCACTCTCCAAGCATTGGCGTTTCGCCCACCGGAATGCCCATTTTGCGCATAATGGCGGCATCCAGTCCCTGCTTCTGCATATTCACCGGAACCTCGTAGATGCTGGGCAGATCTTCGCTCTGGATCACGCATTCCAGATCGACATTGCAGAAGCCGGCGACCTTTGCCCTTAAATGGTCGTCAAGATGCTTTTCTGTGCGAAGAATCAGTATGTCGGGCTGTATCCCGTTGGCCTGAAGCTCCTTTACGCTGTGCTGGGTGGGTTTGGTCTTGAGCTCGTCGGCAGCCTTTAAATAAGGCACATAAGTAAGATGGATGCACACCGCATCGCGCCCCAGTTCCCACTTCATCTGCCTTATCGCCTCAAGAAAAGGGGCGCTCTCGATATCTCCGATAGTGCCGCCTATCTCTGTAATCACAAAGTCATACCCTTGGGTCTCCCCCAGGTATTTGATGCGCCGCTTGATTTCGTCGGTGATGTGCGGCACCACTTGTATTGTATGGCCCAGGTACTCGCCGCTTCTCTCTTTGTCTATCACCGCCTTGTATATCCTGCCGGTGGTCTGGGAGTTATGCCTGGTGGTCCGGATGCCGGTGAAACGTTCATAATGACCCAGATCAAGGTCGGTTTCCATGCCGTCGGCGGTAACGTAGCACTCGCCGTGCTCGTAAGGATTCAACGTGCCGGGATCGATATTGATATAGGGGTCAAACTTCTGGATGGTGATTTGGTAGCCGCGTGCCTGCAGCAACTTGCCAATGGAAGAAGATATGATGCCCTTGCCCAGGCTGCTGACCACTCCGCCGGTTACGAAAATATACTTGGTAGATGGCATACTACTTATTTAAATATTTGTCTACTTTCTCTGCCGCATCGCGGCCGCTGGCGAGCGCCCTTACTACCAGTGAGGGTCCGTTGGCAGCGTCACCGCAGATAAACACGTTGGTCGGATATTCGGGGTGTTCCGGTTTGAAGAAGCCCATTGCCAGCAGCACCAGTTCGGCCTTGATTATCTCTGGTTCGCCCTTCTCCACCATAATCGGACGCCCGCCTTCAGGGTTGGGTTTCCAGTCTATCTCCTGCACCTTAACCCCCTTAAGTGAGCCATTCTCGCCCAGGAATTCCAGAGTATTGATGTTCCATCGGCGGGTGCATCCCTCCTCGTGGGAAGATGTGGTCTTGAAGGTGCGGGGATAGTTGGGCCAGGGATTATTCGGGTCATCGGGGCCCTCGACCGGACGAGGCATTATCTCTATCTGGGTCACGCTGGTAGCCCCCTGCCGGTGGGCAGTGCCTATGCAGTCGCTGCCGGTGTCTCCCCCGCCTATTACCAGCACATCTTTACCTTTGGCTGTGATACGTTCTTCTTTTGAGAATTCGGCCCCGGCAAGGACTCGGTTCTGCTGCGAGAGAATCTCGAGTGCGAAATGTACCCCTTTAAGTTCACGACCAGGGACTTTGAGGTCGCGCGGCACAGGAGTTCCGGTGGCGACCACCACTGCGTCATAATCAGAAGCTAATGGTGCGATGTCCTCCACAGCCTGGCCAAGTGAAAACTTAATCCCTTCCTGCATCATAAATCCGACCCGCCGGTTTATCAACTCCTTGTTTAACTTGAAATTCGGGATGCCATAACGCAACAGGCCGCCGGGAGCTTCGTTCTTGTCGAAGACAGTTACTTCATAACCGCTTATATTCAGAGCGTTTGCGGCAGCCAAACCGGCCGGACCGGCACCTACTACGGCAACGCTCTTGCCGTTTTTAGCCGGGCTGCGCACTGGGACATAACCTTCCCTGAATGCCATCTCTGTGATAGCCGCCTCATTCTCCCGGTTGGTTGTGGGTTCGTGGCTGAAAAGATTAAGCACGCAAGCCTTTTCGCACAGGGCCGGACAGACACGGCCGGTGAATTCGGGAAAAGGGTTGGTGGCCGAAAGCAGCTTGTAGGCCAGTTCCCAATCACCCTTGTAAAGTGCGTCATTCCATTCCGGCGCTTTGTTGCCCAACGGACAGGCCCAGTGACAGAAAGGCACGCCGCAGTCCATACAGCGCGAGGCCTGCAGCCGGCGGTCCTTGGTATTGAGCGTCTGTTCAACCTCGCCAAAATCGTGTATTCTGTCGTGTATCGGACGGTAGCCGGCCTGCTGCCGTGCGACCTCCATAAAAGCTTTAGGATTTCCCATAATCAATAATCTCTTTGAACCTCGGCTATTTTCTGTTGCAATTTGCGCATCTGCTCCTGGTGCAGGACGCGCTTGTATTCGATAGGCACAACCTGAATGAACTCAGCTGCATAGCGCTGCCAGTCATCCAGCATAGTGCGTGCGAGTTTAGAACCTGTGTAGAGGTAATGCTGGCGGATGAGTTCGTGAAGCTCCTTACGGTATTGCGCATCATCGACCAGGTTGATTTCCACCATATCCATGTTGCAGAAATAGTCAAAATCGCCGTTGATGTTCCATACATAGGCCACGCCTCCGCTCATACCGGCAGCGAAGTTGCGTCCAGTCGGGCCCATCACCACTACGCGGCCGCCTGTCATATACTCACAGCAGTGGTCGCCGGCACCCTCTATCACGGCAATCGCCCCTGAGTTGCGCACGGCAAAGCGCTCGCCCACCCGGCCGTTTACATAAAGTTCGCCCGAAGTCGCGCCATAGAGTCCGGTATTGCCCGCAATGATGTTGTCTTCTGCGGCGAAATTGCTGCGCATAGGCGGGAGTATGGCAATCCGTCCGCCACTGAGGCCTTTGGCCAAGTAGTCGTTGGTTTCACCTTCCAGTTTGAATGAGATGCCGTGGGACAGGAAAGCCCCGAAAGACTGACCTGCCGAGCCTTTGAACTTGACGCTGAGAGTGTCATCGGCCAGGCCGGCATTTCCATATTTGCCTGCAATTAGGCCGGAAAGCATTGCTCCGACGGCACGGTCGGTATTGTGAATCGCAAAGTCGAGGGATACCTCTTCGCCGCGCTCGATCGCATTGCTGGCTGCATCTATCAGGCGACGGTCCAGGACATCGTCCAGCGCAAACGGCTCATCCGAGGTATGATGGAGCACCCCTTTCTCGCGGTAAAGCAGCCGGCTGAAGTCCAGTGGCGAGGGCGCCGTCTCAATCAAGTCGGTCCGGCCTATGGCTGCGTCAAGGCTCCTGAGGCCTATCTGCGCAAGATATTCGCGTACCTCGCGGGCCAAAAAGTTGAAATAGTTAACCAGATGCTCGACTTTCCCGCCAAAGTGGTTGCGCAGTTCGGGATTCTGGGTGGCCACACCCATAGGGCAAGTGTTGAGATTGCATTTGCGCATCATCACGCACCCGAGCACAATCAGTGCGGCTGTGCCGAAGCCGAACTCGTCAGCCCCTAGCAGCGCCATCAATACGACATCGCGGCCCGTTTTGATCTGTCCGTCAACCTGCAGCCGGACCTTAGAGCGCAGGCCGTTGCGCACAAGAGTCTGCTGCGCTTCCGCGAGACCAATCTCGGGCGGAATACCGGCATAACGCATACTGGAGGCGGGGCTTGCACCCGTACCGCCTTCGGCTCCGCTGAGCACAATCAGGTCAGCTTTCGCCTTGGCCACGCCGGCGGCGATAGTACCCACCCCGCTCTCGCACACGAGTTTGACGCTCACTTTTGCCCTGGGGTTGACATTTTTGAGGTCAAATATCAACTGCGCCAGATCTTCTATGGAATAAATATCGTGGTGTGGCGGAGGTGAAATCAGGGAAATACCCGGTATCGAATGTCGCGTTGAGGCAATTATTTCATTCACCTTGAATCCCGGCAGCTGGCCACCTTCGCCGGGCTTGGCGCCCTGAGCCACCTTAATCTGCAGTTCCTCGGCATTGACCAGATATTCAGTGGTGACCCCGAAGCGGCCTGAAGCCACTTGCTTGGTCTTGCTGCTGAGGCTTACGCCATCCACATCGCTATGAAAACGGCTGGAGTCCTCTCCCCCTTCTCCGGTGTTACTGCGTGCTCCCAGGCGATTCATGGCAAGCGCAATCGTTTCGTGGGCCTCTTTGCTCAGGGCGCCGAAAGACATCGCGCCGGTCACAAAACGCTTGATGATATTCTCGACCGGTTCAACTTCTTCTATGGGGATGGGATTGGATTTGAACCCCATAAAGTCGCGGATAAAAATAGGTTCGGATCGATTGTCGGCCAATGAGGAATACTTTTTAAAAAGATTATAGTCGCCTCTGCGGCAGGCCAGCTGCAGAGTAGCTATCGTATCCGGATTCCAGGCGTGCCGGATCCCGTCGCGGCGCCAGTGAAAACGACCCTGATTGGGCAGCATGGCATCTGTTTGACAAGATAATGCAAGGCTGTGGAATGCTTTTGCATCAGCCTCAACTTTATCTAGAGAAACGCCTCCGATTGTGCTGGTTTCGGAGCCGAAATAGGCCCGCAACAATTCTTCGCTCAGGCCGACGCTTTCAAAGATTTTCGCGCCACGGTAGCTGCGGATGGTGCTGATGCCCATCTTGGCCATAATCTTGAGCAGACCTTTGCATACAGCCTTTATGTAGTTTTTCTCTGCCGTCGCATAGTCTTCTTGAATCTTGCCTTTTTTAACAAGGTCATCCAGGATTGCAAACACCATATAAGGGCACAAAGCCGATGCGCCATAGCCCAGCAGTAGGGCGGCGTGCATAGTCTCGCGAATTTCTCCGCTTTCAACTATCAGCGCGGTCTGCACGCGTTTGCCCACAGAAATAAGATAGTGATGCACGGCCGATACGGCGAGCAGGCTTGGAATAGCAATGTGCGTAGAGTCGGCATCGCGGTCTGTCAGGATGATGTAGTTGTAGCCTTCATCTACACTGTGCTCGGCGTCTTTGCAGAGTTTGTCCAGAGCCGGGCGCAAGTCGTGGGTGAATGTCATAGGCAACTTGATGGTATTAAAGCCCTTATAGCGGATATTGCACAAGAGGTCAAGTTGCGTATTGTTCAATATCGGGTGCGGCAGGCGAACCATCTTGCAATTGCTCTCGTCAGGATTGAGTATTCCCGCTCCTACCCGGCCTATATACTCTTCCAGACTCATTACAAGGCTTTCACGTATAGAATCGATAGCCGGGTTCGTGACTTGCGCGAACTGCTGCCTGAAATAGTCGAAGAAAATTTGCGGCCTGTTCGAAATCACCGCCAGAGGAGTGTCATTGCCCATAGAGGCCGTCGGCTCCTGGGCATTTACGGCCATCGGGACTATCGAGGCTGAAATATCTTCTTCGCTGTAGCCGAACATCAGTTCCCTTCTGGGAAGATCATCCACAGCATTGTTCACCTGGCGTCCGCTGTGCAGCTTCTCCAACTGGATCCTGTTCGTGGACAGCCATTGTCGGTAAGGATGCTCTGCAGCGAGAGAGCGCTTTATCTCTCCGTCATAATAAATCTTCCCCTCCTGAGTATCCACAAGCAATATCTTACCGGGCTGAAGCCGGCCTTTTGCCACAACCTGAGTCGGATCAAAATCCATAACGCCCACCTCTGAAGCCACCACCATCTTATCATCCTTGGTTATTGTATATCGGGCCGGACGCAAGCCATTGCGGTCCAGCATTCCTCCGGCAAAGCGCCCGTCCGAGAATAACAGCGCCGCCGGGCCGTCCCAAGGCTCCATCAATATTGAATAATACTCGTAAAAGGCTTTGAGGTCTTCCGGGATGGGGTTCTTGTCGTTGAAGGATTCCGGCATCAGAAGCGCCATCGCGTGAGGCAGACTCATTCCGGTCATCAGGAAAAACTCCAGCACATTGTCCAGACTGGCAGAGTCTGACATACCTGGCTGAATAACAGGTGAAATCTGCCTTATGTCACCCAAGGCCTCGCTGCTCAAGACACTTTCGCGGGCCTGCATCCAGCTGCGATTACCGCGGATAGTGTTTATCTCGCCGTTGTGGGCGAGCAGTCTGAACGGCTGTGCCAGAGACCATGTAGGGAAAGTGTTGGTGCTGAAGCGGGAATGGACTATGGCCAGCCCGCTTGTGAAATAAGGATTCGACAGATCGGGGTAGTATTGCCGCAGCTGAATACTGGAAAGCATACCCTTATATACGATGCTTGTGTTGCTGAGCGAACAGAAATAGAAATCTTTGTCATTTATCCTCTTTTCGATGCGCTTTCTCAATATATAAAGCATCCTCGGGAAAATATCCACCTTATTGTCGGGCACTCCCGTTATAAAAATCTGCTTTATATCAGGTTCGCTGGCAAGGGCGTGTGCGCCGAGACATTCACTTCTGGTGGGCACGGCGCGAAGATGCATCAGTTGCAGCCCGTCGCGCTCGATTTCCTCTATTATAATGCCCAAAATCCCCTGCTGCCGCTTTTCATCTTTGGGCAGAAAAACCAGACCGGTGGCGTACTTGCCTTTCTCCGGCACAGGTATGCCCGACAGAAGTATAAACTCGTGCGGAATCTGCAGCATAATGCCAGCACCGTCACCGTCCTGGCCGACTTCCGCCCCGCGGTGGCGCATATTTTCCAAGACCGTCAGCGCATCTTCTACTATTTGATGGGTCTTGCCGCCGTGAATATTTACGACCATTCCCACACCGCAGGCATCGTGCTCATATTCCTGCTTGTATAATCCCGATGGAACTTTGCTATACATACTAACAATATTTTCGCCGCAAAAGTACCAACAGACTTGCTTGCGGCGGGTATTTTGGCAGTGGAATTTTTTAATTTACTTACAGTTTGTAATTATTTCCAAACGCAACAACTCGGAAAGACCCGTGTTTTGAACAATTTCAGGCTTGAAACTTACAATTTTAAAGCAGCCCGCAAAAAGTCGGAAAAATCGCTGGACAATCTTTTGGAATTCGCCCGTATCTGGCTAATATTGCAGCCGAAACAAAGATTATGAGCAATCTGATACACTTCACAAAGATGCACGGTGCGGGCAACGATTACATATATGTTGACGCATCTGCTTATGATATAGAAGACCCGGCCTCAGCAGCGGTTCTATTGAGCAAGCGGCATACCGGGATAGGATCAGACGGTCTGGTTCTGATAGGCAGAGGCGACGGAATTGAGGCCGACTTTACTATGAATATCTTCAATGCAGACGGCAGTGAAGCGAAAATGTGCGGCAATGCGGCCAGGTGCATAGGAAAATATGTCTATGAAAAGGAGCTTACACGAAAAACCAGCGTGCGGCTCCAAACCTTGTCCGGAGTAAGAATGCTCAATCTGCATCCTGACGAGACTGACAGCGTGGCCTCCGTGACTGTCGATATGATGTGCCCCGTGCTAAAGAACCCGGCGCAGTTTGTCCTCAATCAGGACAAGGTGGCATTGGTTATTTACGATGGCGGTCAGGCGATGGGCACATTCGTATCAATGGGCAATCCGCACTTTGTGATATTCACAGATGACGTAAACGGCTTGGATGTGCCAGGCATCGGAAGTGCTTTGGAAAACAACGATGTTTTCCCTTGCGGCTGCAATATTGAATTTGCGCAAGTCCTCTCGCAAGACACAATAAGGGTCAGGGTTTGGGAGCGCGGCAGCGGACTTACTATGGCGTGCGGGACAGGGGCCTGCGCGGTCACGGTGGCCGCAGCCATAACGGGCCGCAGCTCACGCAAAGTTCAAATCCTTATGGACGGCGGACCTCTACAGATTGAGTGGCGCAAAAGCAACAATCACTTATATCTTTCAGGCCCGGCGGAATTTGTATTCGAAGGAACAATAGATCTTGATAAACTCAACTGATATGGCACTTGTCAACGAACATTTCTTAAAGATGCCGGGCAACTATCTGTTTGCAGATGTGGCCAAGCGCGTGGGTGCATTCAAGGCAGCTCATAAACGAGCCGACATCATCAGCCTTGGCACAGGAGACGTCACTCAGCCTCTGGCTCCGGCTGTTGTCGCAGCCCTGCACAAGGCGGCCGAAGAAATGGGCACGCCGGAAGGTTTTCACGGATACGGTCCCGAGCAAGGCTATTTGTTTTTGCGCGAGGCGATCATAAAGCACGATTATCTGCCGAGAGGCATACATTTCACCGCAAATGAAGTATTTATAAACGACGGTGCCAAAAGTGACACCGGAAATATTCAGGAACTTATACGCTGGGATAACTCCGTGGGAGTTACTGATCCCATCTATCCCGTATATCTTGACTCCAACTCGATGATCGGGCGCTCCGGAGTCAAGGACGAGAGCGGCCACTGGTCCAATGTATTCTACTTCCCGTGCACAGCCGAGAATCATTTTATCCCTCAGATTCCCGACAAACGGGTCGATGTGGTGTATTTGTGTTATCCGAACAATCCCACCGGCACCGTACTGAGCCGGGAAGAACTCAAGAAGTGGGTCAATTATGCAATCAAAAACGATGCTCTGATCTTCTTTGATGCTGCTTATGAGGCATATATTCAGGATCCTGACATCCCCCACTCCATATACGAGATTCGGGGCGCGAGAAAATGCGCCATAGAGTTTCGCAGCTACTCCAAGACCGCCGGTTTTACCGGTGTGCGCTGCGGCTATACAATAGTTCCCGAAGAAGTGACCGCCGCGACTTTGGACGGCAACAGGATTCCCCTGAACCCTTTGTGGCTAAGGCGCCAGTCCACAAAATTCAACGGCACGAGCTATCTGAGCCAGAGGGCAGCCGAAGCTATATATACGCCCGAAGGTCAGATCCAGACCAAAGAAGGAATAGCTTACTATATGTATAATGCCGAAAATATGCTAAGGCGCTTCCGCCGTCTGGGTTTTGAAGTTTACGGTGGAGAAAACGCTCCTTATGTATGGATGAAAACGCCCAATGCGGCCGATTCCTGGACATTCTTCAACGAACTGCTCAGCAGGACGCGGGTGGTTTGTACGCCCGGCGTGGGTTTCGGCCCCTCAGGAGAGGGTTATGTGCGCTTTACGGCCTTCGGCAGCCACGAAAAGACAGATGAAGCCATCGACAGAATAGAAAGATGGTTCAAATAATATTTAACTCATTAGCATTATGGCAAACTTAAGATTTCAGGTTGTGGGAGAGGCTTTCAAGAAAAAGCCCCTGGAAGTAAAAGCTCCCGCCGAAAGACCTTGCGAGTACTTTGGCAAGAAGGTCTTTAACCGAGAGAAAATGTACAAGTATCTGCCTAAGGGTATCTACGCCAAGATGATTGACGTGATAGACAACGGCGCTCCTCTGGAGAGCCAGGTGGCAGACGCAGTAGCAGCCGGAATGCAGCAGTGGGCACGGGAAAACGGAGTGACTCATTACACTCACTGGTTTCAGCCGCTCACAGAGGGCACAGCCGAAAAGCACGACTCTTTTATAGAGTTGGACGGCAACGGAGGTCTGATAGAAGAGTTCAGCGGCAAGCTTCTTGTTCAGCAAGAGCCGGACGCCTCATCTTTCCCCAGCGGAGGAATACGCTCCACATTCGAGGCCAGAGGCTATTCTGCCTGGGACCCGACCTCGCCCGTATTTATTGTAGATGATACTCTTTGCGTGCCTACGATATTCATCTCCTATAGCGGCGAAGCCCTTGACTATAAGGCGCCCCTACTCAGATCGCTGCACGCCGTCGACGTGGCTGCCACACAGGTATGCAAGTATTTCTACCCTGATGTAAAGAAGGTTGTCAGCAATCTGGGCTGGGAGCAGGAGTACTTTCTTGTCGACGAAGGACTATATTCGGCCCGTCCGGACTTGTTGCTCACCGGCAGGACACTGCTCGGTCACGATTCTGCAAAAAACCAACAGATGGACGACCACTATTTCGGGACGATCCCGGACCGCGTACAAGCCTTTATGAAAGACCTGGAAATTCAGGCGCTGGAATTGGGAATTACCTGCAAGACCAGGCATAACGAAGTTGCGCCCAACCAGTTTGAACTCGCCCCTATTTTCGAGGACACCAATCTTGCGGTCGATCACAATATGCTGCTGATGAGCCTTATGAAAAAGGTTGCGCGAAAACACGGCTTCCGGGTGCTTCTCCACGAGAAACCTTTTGCCGGCATCAATGGCAGCGGCAAGCATAACAACTGGAGCCTGGCCACAGACACCGGCATACGGCTTCACGCACCGGGCAAAGGCACCGAGGACAACCTGAGGTTTGTCGTATTTATCGTCGAGACTCTGCTGGGCTTGTATCGCCACAACGGACTGATAAAGGCCAGCATAATGTCGGCCTCGAACGCCCATCGACTCGGAGCCAACGAGGCTCCGCCGGCAATCATATCCTCTTTCCTTGGCAAACAGGTGAGCGAATTGCTGGATCATATAGAAAAGTCCGACTCGGATATGCTCAAAATGCAGGGCAAGCACGGGATGAAGATGGATATCCCGCAGATTCCTGAGATTATGATTGACAACACCGACCGCAACCGCACCAGTCCGTTCGCCTTTACCGGCAACAGGTTCGAATTCAGGGCCGTCGGCAGCGAGGCTAACTGCGCCTCGGCGATGATTGCGCTCAACTGCGCTGTGGCAGAGGCACTTTCGGACTTCAAAAAGCGCGTGGACGCCCGCATCCAGGCTATATCTTCAGATGAAATGTTTGCGCCGGCGGCAGACGGGACGCCAGCAGCCCATACCGCCAGATTCCACGCAATCCTGGATGTAGTGCGCGAGGATATAAAGGCCTGCAAACCCGTCCGTTTCGACGGCAACGGATATAGCG
Organism: uncultured Bacteroidia bacterium; assembly: GCA_902767355.1. Lineage (GTDB taxonomy): Bacteria > Bacteroidota > Bacteroidia > Bacteroidales > UBA932 > Equibacterium. Next base: position 2,025 of record CACXHG010000213.1, on the reverse strand, counting down.
ACGAATGGGTTGCCGAGGCCCAAAAGCGGGGGCTGGACACAGAAAAATCCTGCCCCGTCATCTTCGACCGCTTCCTTGACAAAGCGAGCGTGGATATGTTCAGTTCGCTTGGCGTACTGACACATAAGGAGCTGCTTGCAAGAAACGAAGTAAAATGGGAAACCTACACCAAGAAGATACAGATTGAAGCCAGGGTCATCGGTGACCTTTCTATGAATCACATCATTCCTGTGGCAACCCGATATCAGAGCCAACTGCTCGAAAATGTCAAGAATATGCAGGATGTCTTCGGTAGCGAAAAAGCCTCCGGATTGTCCGAAAGGAATATGAAAATAATTGAAGAAATTGCCGAACGGACATCTAAAATAGAAACGTTGGTCGAAGAACTTATCGACAGCCGAAAGAAGGCGAATGTGATTGAAGACGCCCGTCAGAAAGCCATAGCCTATCACGACAGTGTTCTGCCCAAGATGGACCTGATACGCTATCAGGCAGACAAACTGGAACTGATTGTGGATGATGCCCTGTGGCCGCTGCCCAAATACAGAGAACTGCTGTTTATCAGATAGGGTTTGATTATTGATGTTGACAGCGAGGTCGTTTCCCCAAAAAGAAACGACCTCATTTTTTTGTTTTTATCTTTCAATTATTTACCTTAGTATGATTTATTGTCAAAAATCGGAACAATTAAACATAATGGACGGAATAAAAGTTATAGAAATCAAAAAGAGTGTGTTTGCCGACAATCAGATCGACGCCGACAATCTGCGCAGCGAACTCAAGTCCAGAGGGACTTATCTGCTCAACCTGATGTCCTCTCCCGGCAGCGGCAAGACCACTACCCTCACCGCCCTGATCAACCAGGTCAAAAGCCGACTGAAGGTGGCGGTGATGGAAGCTGACATAGACAGCGACGTGGATGCCACCCGCCTGCACGAGGCCACCGGAGTGGAGGCAATCCAGCTGCACACCGGCGGCATGTGCCACCTGGATGCCGAGATGACGCGCCAGGGTCTGGACAATGTTGCGGCAAAGGACGCCGACCTGATAATCCTGGAGAACGTCGGCAATCTGGTGTGCCCGGCGGAATTCGACACCGGTGCGGTGCGCAACGCAATGATACTGTCTGTTCCGGAAGGCGACGACAAGCCCCTCAAATATCCGCTCATGTTCTCTGTGTGCGACCTGGTGCTGATAAACAAGACGGACGTGCTGCCCTATTTCGACTTCGATATGGAGCGCTGCCGAAAAAACGTGCTCATGCGCAACCCCAAGGCCACCATCATTCCGATTTGCGCCAAAACCGGCGAGGGCATCGACCTCGTGGCTACATGGATAGAGAAAGAAGTGAAAGACTGGAAAAACAAATAACTATATACTACCTTCTATGCCTGAGATGTCAACCAAGTTTGTCCCCAAGCACAAGGGCGACAAAAACCCGAACCCCAAGCTGATAAAATTCGTGCGCCACGTGACCGACCGCGTGCCCGGCAAAATCAAGATGACCACCGACGCCCCCGAATACTGGGGCCTGGCCTGCATCTTTGAAGACGAGATGGACGCCGCAACCCGCGAGGCGTCGCTCGACCTGCTGCTGGATATGCTGCCGAAAAACTTCCTGAAAGTCCGCAAGCACCACGACTACCACCTGCTTCACCACATGAACAAGGAGAAGCATTACACCTCAGACGACAAGTCGTTTGACGAACTGCTGGACAAGCTGGCCTTCTTCGGCATGCTGGAATATGACTACGGCGACAAATATACCGACGACGGCCCCGTGGCCGGCACCACCTACGAGCGCGAAGACCGCATCTACTGGGTGCCGATGTTCGTGCCCGGCAGCGCCGAATATACCAATATGAACGTCGATCTGATGGACCGCCACCCGGAGCTGGCCATGTTCTTCGAGCGCATGACCTTCCTGCCGCTGGAGAAGATCACCCCCATGGTGCCTATGGGCGGCAGCGGCATCGGCATGCACCCGATCCCAGTGGAGAAGGCCATTTCCATGGAGAACCAGTC
>CACXHG010000212.1 GCA_902767355.1 uncultured Bacteroidia bacterium | reverse complement strand
TGTGCGAGCGCATCGGCAATGGCCACGCCCATATCAGTGAAGGCCTTGCAGGCAGCAGCGCGGTCGCCTTCGGCCAGGCCGTCGGCTATCTGCTGTATGTCTTTGGGCGTAAGATCCCGGCTGTCGCCGGAGTATTCGGCATAAACCCGTTTTACGGCGCGGATACTGACGCTCTCCTCGGCTATCTTTTCCGGGAAGAGGACATTGCGCATGAGCCACACGTCGCCGCCGCAGCCGTTGTCGCCGGAGAGCAGAGTGCCGTCTATTACAACGCCGGCGCCGAAACCCGTGCCGAGGGTGAGCCCGATAAGGTTGCGATAGCGCTTGGTGCTACCGGCCGCCTCAAGACGGGCATTCATCTCGGGAAGAATCCCTGCGAGCGCCTCGCCGTAGGCAAACAGATTGCCGTCGTTGTTGATGAATACCGGCAGGCCAAACTCCTGCTCCAGATAGGGCCCGAGCGCCACCCCGCCCCTGAAACAAGGGAAGTTGGGCAGGTCTCCGATTATTCCGGCCCCGTAATCCGCAGGGCCTGGAAAGGCAAAGCTGATGGCTACCGGCCTGTCTTCAAGAGCGCTTTCTACCTGACGGAAGCCGTTTACGATCGTGGCCAGGCAGCGGCCAACATTGTCGGTCACGGCGTCGATACGCACGGGAGAGACCACCTCGTGGCATCCCCTGATGGCGGAAAACACGAAGTTCGTACCGCCGGCGTCAAGCGTCATCACTGTTCTGGGATCGTTTTCGTACATATCTGCTATGGATTAAATCTTACGAATGCGCGCATCACCATGCACTCCTGCGCCGCTTGGCCGGGGCGCAAACGGAATATCCCCACGCATGCCGGCACAATGAAGGTCTCGGCATAATGGACGGTAAACGGCTCGAAACGGCCGTCGGGGCTTTCCACTACCGCCTCCTGACCTTCTACCAGATTGAGCACCTGGACGCTGTCGGCAGTGCAGAATTCCACCGGTGCGCAGAAACGCGTGCGGCGGGTCTCTATAAACTCTGCCGGATGCAGACCGGTGCGCACCTCGTCCCATCCCTGGCCGGCTGCGACCGGCTCGATGTGGTTCACCAGATTGTCCTTCACGTAGGAGGTATTTCTCTCCCACTGTATCACCTTGCTGCCATGCTCAATATTGATGGGTCTCGGCTTGCCGTCCAGGCCCATGCGGCCCCAGTCCCAGAGCTTGAAGGTGAACAGGTTGGGCGTGGCGCTTATCTCCAGCACCATTGCGCCGGCGCCGGAGCAGTGCAGCGTTCCGCCGGGAATCAGGAAGTGGTCGTGCTTTGCGGCAGGGATGCGATTGACATATTTCTCAGCATCAAAAGCCTGACCTGCCCTCTGCGCAGCGCGCAGGTCAGTCAGCATGGCATCCTTGTCGGCGCCTTCCTTAAACCCGAGATAGACGGTGGCGCCAGGCTCGGCGTCCATTATATAATAGCTCTCGTCCTGAGTGTAGGACATGCCGAAAGTCTTGCGTATATAATCGGCAGTAGGATGCACCTGAAGGCTTAGGTTGCCGCCACCAATGGTGTCCAGAAAATCGAAACGGATGGGGAAATCCTTGCCGAAGCGGCCCTCCACCGGAACCCCGAGCAGCTCGCGGCTGTGCAAAAGCACCAGGTCGTTTGCAGGGAATTCCACTTTGACGCCATCGACTTCCAGCAGGAGACTGTTCTCTTCCGGCACGCAGTCGAAGCACCAGCCGTAGTTGGCCGCGCTGCGATCCAGGTCGCACACATCCTTCATCCATTGGCCACCCCAGGGAGCCGGGTCAAAGAACGGCACCACCCTGAAAGGCTTCCGGGCCGTAGCTGCCATGCCCCTGAGGAAGGTTTCTCGGCCGATGAGTTTGGGAGAATCGGCTGTATTTGTGTCAAGCCACCAGTCAACTCTGCCAAAGAGAGACTCCTTATGTATATCGAGTGCTCGCCAGTCGATGAAATAGCCGCGCTTGTACTGGATTGACACCGGGTCGGCGGCATTGTCCACGCCGATACCGCAAACCTGGTGACGGCGGAAACGCTGCTGGATTTCCCAGCGGGCCATATCGGCATAGACCAGCCGACAGTCTTTCGGAGCTACCAGCGCCGCCCCGACACCGATGACAAGCGTGTCGGGTCCGGCTGCGCGAATGCTTTCCCTGGCAGCGGCCAGTTTTTCAGCATCGAAAAAATCTTCTATACGCAAATTGGAAACGAAACCGAAAAGCACGTCATCGGTCATGAACCTGTCGGTCATTTGGCGCACCTGGAGTTCGCTCTTCATCAGGTTTTTTGTGCATACAATATTTGTAAAACCTGCACTTAAGCCTTCCATCAGGTCGGCCTCCAAGACTCCGGTATAACAATCTATTGCAAGAGCGGCAGTTAATCCTTCTTTCAGCTTAGCGGAAATGGCCTTCCACCCAAGGGATATCTCGCCTGGAACCTTCGTGGCGGGGTATTTATCGTAATTCGCTTTCAGCATATATGTATGAACATATTAACATTTTGTGCGAATATATACATAAATTATGTAACAACAAAAAATTAATTTTTATTTTTGTCAAGAATTAACCCCTGGAAAGAGATGAAACTTAATCCGGACAGCGCCGTTCCCCTCTATAAACAGGCGCAGGACATTCTCAGAGAGCTCATCGAGAGCGACGAGTATAAAAACGGCAAGATGCTGCCAAAAGAGGTGGAACTTGCCCAGCAGCTCCACATTTCCCGCAACACATTGCGCCAGGCCATCAACCAACTGGTGTTCGAAGGTTTGCTGATACGCAAAAAGGGAGTTGGCACCAAAGTGGCGCGCAAGGCCATCACCGGCGGCGTCAAGCATTGGCACAGCTTCACCCAGGAGATGAAGATGCTGGGCATTGAGGTCAAAAACTACGAACTGCGCATCTGCTTTAAGAAACCCGGCAAAGAAATCGCTGCCTTTTTCGGTATCAGCGAAGATGAGCGCTGCGTGGTGATGGAACGCCTGCGGGGCAACACTTCCTTCCCCTTTGTCTATTTCATCTCGTATTTC
>CACXHG010000211.1 GCA_902767355.1 uncultured Bacteroidia bacterium | reverse complement strand
CAAGTCCCGGGCAGACACCGCTGCTGTAAGTCCCTCTGATTTTTCCGACACTCTGTGCCACTGCGCTTTGCGCGGGAAGGCGTCGGAGAAGGGGCGAGCCAGAAGACCTGCCGGAACCCTTGGATTTTTGAAGCTTTCGGGTAATAAGAGCTTTGGATTACTATGCGACCTGTCAATAGGCTTGTCTGTTTACTTTTCACTGTATTGCTGTGCTCTCCTGCGCACGGCCAGGATACAATCGGCGTTTGGGGTATGCTCAAGGATACGATGACGCTGAATGCGGCCGCCGTCACAGCCAAGAGCAAGGAGCAGAAACTCCGCGAGGGGGCTTACGCCGTCAACGCCATAAACATCAAGGCGATGGCCAGCAGCCTGAACGACATCTCCAAGGCAATCGACCGTTCTTCCGGCATCAGGGTCAGGAGCGAAGGCGGAGTGGGTGCCGATACCGACCTTTCCATCAACGGAATGTCGGGCAACTCGATCCGCTACTTCCTCGACGGCGTCCCGATGGAAGCCAAAGGCTCCGGCATAACGCTGGCCAACATTCCCGTAAACATCATCGAGAGCGTCGAGATCTACAAGGGCGTGATTCCCGCCAGCTTCGGCAGCGACGCCCTGGGCGGCGCCATCAATATCGTGACCCGCAAGCAACACAGGAATTTCCTCGATTTCTCATACGGCATCGGTTCCTTCGCCACCCACAGGGTGAACCTATACGGACAGTATTCCGTGCCCAAGACCAAGATAGTTGTCCGTCCAGTCTTCAGCCTGGATTATTCCAAGAATAATTACAAGATGCGCGACGTCAAGGTCCGCAGCGACGACAAGACGCACTATGTCATCACCGACTGCCCGCGCTTCCACGACGAATACCGCTCGCTTTTCGGCGAACTCGAGGCCGGAGTTGTCAAGACCTCATGGGCCGACGAGTTCTTCGTCACCGGATCGGTCTCGGATGTGGACAAGGACATCCAGACCGGAGCCACCCAGAGCTGGGTTTACGGTATGGTCGAGCGCAAGATGCAGTCTGAGAACATCGCCGCCCGCTACTCCAAGGACGGTTTCATCTCCGACAACCTGTCGGTTCTGGCCAATCTCTCATACAGCTGGGACCACTCCCGCCTGATCGATACCACCTACCGCAAATACTACTGGGACGGCACCTACATCGACGGAGGCCACAGCGAGATCCGCAGCCGCGGCAAATCCATCCGCCATTATAAGCGCCCGCTGCTGATGGCCCGCACAAATTTCGTCTACAAGTTCAACGACGCCCATTCCTGCTCGTTGAACTATATGCTCAACAGTATCGGCAACAACCAGTTCGACACTTTCAACGAGGATTTCGTGCCCACTGACGACAAACTGATCAAGCATATCATCAGCCTCTCATACAACCAGTCCCTCTTTGACGGGAAGATGAACAACGCCTTCTTCTTCAAGGACTATGTCAACCACGTGGTGGTGGGGCAGACTGAGCAGCCCTATATAACCGGTTCGGGCGACGTGGAACCTGTTTCCATCAGGAATTACTTCGGATACGGCGCCGGTCTGCGCTATGTCTTCGCGGAGGCCTTTTCAAGCAAACTCTCTTACGAGCACAGCGTCCGCCTCCCTATGTCGCGCGAGCTGCTGGGCAACGGAAGCACCATTTACGCCAACTTTAACCTCAAGCCGGAGCAGAGTCACAATATCACCCTGGGCCTCTTTGGCGCGGTGGACCTCGGCGCGGGGCATCTCCTTTCCTACGAGACAAACGGCTTCCTCCGCCTGGTGGACAATTACATTCAGGCCAATATCTCCGACCAGGAGGGAATGATGCAGTACATCAACGTGGATGCCGTCCATATAAAGGGCGTCGACGGGGAGGTCCGCTACGACTGGAACGGAAAACTTCATTTGGCGGCCAATGCAAGCTACAGCGATTCCCGCGACAAGGGGCAATACAAGGCTGACGGCCGTCCCTCGGTGACCTACAACAACCGTACTCCAAACAAGCCCTGGACCTTCTGCAACGCCGAGGCTGCTTATACATTCCACAACCTGTTTCAGGAGGGCAGCCGCCTGCGTCTCTCCTGCGAGTATCAGTGGATTCACTGGTTCTATCTGACCTGGGAGGCATACGGCTCTCCCTCTACCAAGCCCAGGATTCCCACCCAGAACAACGTCAACATGTCGCTGCTCTATTCCTGGAAGAACGGGCGCTACAATATCCACGCGGAGTGCGACAATCTCCTGAACCAACTGGCTTATGACAACTATATGCTGCAGAAGCCGGGCCGGGCTTTCTTCTTGAAATTCAGATTATTCCTATAACAATAAACACGTAAGAGAAAGATATGAAAGAAATGAAAAAAATGCTGCTCATCCTGACCGTCGCGATGGTCTCGATGATGACCATGGCCGTCAGCT
>CACXHG010000210.1 GCA_902767355.1 uncultured Bacteroidia bacterium | reverse complement strand
TTTGTGCAAGCTGCGCTGGCTACCAGTGCAAGAGCTGCGATTGCGATAAAAAACTTTTTCATTTTCTTTTGAGTGTTAATTATTTATATTATTTGTTTTCTTACTATTCTATGTTGAGGTTGTATTCGCCTTCGTCTATCCAGTCGGTCTCGACGGGGATGATGCGGATGATGCCTGCGTCGGGGTTGATGACCACGGTGTAGGTGTAGCGCTTGTTCATCTCCCAGGCGGTGATGCTGCCGCTGAACTCGGAGAGCTTGGCTTTGGCGCTTGCGTTCTCTACAACGGTCTTGACATTGGTATTATCAGGATAAGTGGTAGTCACGGTGTAGTTCACAGTGAGCTCCATATTGGCGGTGACTGCCTGAGGCAGGACGCTCTTGTAGCCGATAAGTTCCTGATCGGTGGCGGTCAGAGCTTTGTTCAAGCCGGTGGCTGCGATGGGAGCGGTGGCATCGGCTGCCGCCCAGTTAGTAACCGTCCACGCCTTCGTCTGCTTGCTGCCGGGGTCGGTGTTGGTCATAGAGAGCGAACCCTGATTCTTGACGGCGGCGAGGCTGAGACCTGTGACAGTAACTGTCCAGCTGACATTGCCGTCGGAAGCCTTACCCTGGCGGCCCATGAAGCGCACCTGCGCGAGAGCATGGTGGAAAAGGGTGGGGACGCCTTCCTGAACGCTGTTAAACTGATATGTCTGCTCGTTTGCGTTGTAGCGCCAAGCCATGTCTGCCCAGAGCAGATTGTCGGTGGGAGCTACGATGACATTGTTCCATGCGAAGGTGGCGTTCCAGGTTTCTTCGCTCTTAGCGTAGTTAACCTCAGGAGTGCCTCCTACCCAGGAGATAAAGTTTACGTAGCTGCCCGTGCTCTTGGGCCAGAAATAATCGTGGCTGGGGGTCCAGGTGGCGGGGCTGCCTGCGTGGTAGGTGATGGTTTCGCCAGCAGTGCCAAAGAAAGCCTGCTCGCCAGGAACACCTACTGCGTGCAGATATCCGTAGCTGCGGAAGGAGTTGATGCGGTCCACATCTATGATGGAGGCGGTCCCTTCCGGAGCCTTGGTCTGCGGCGCATAGCTGCCCACCTGGAAGGCCACAGCCTTCTCTTTGGTGTCGGCCACCTCGGTCTTGGTGCAGCCCAGGGTGAGCAGCACTAAGGCAAGGATGACTATGTTGAACCTGTTCTTCATTAATTTATCTGTACTATTATTATTTACTACAATTCTATTTCTCCGTGCTCTTCGTCCCAGTCGTCGACCATAGGCTGGAAGCCGCCGTTGTTGGTCGGATGCGGAACGGGATCGGGGATAATCCAAGTCTCGTCTATCAGCAGCCAGTGGCGGTCGATGGCGTCTTCGGTGCGGAAGACAACGTCCAGGTTGATGGTTTTCTGGAGCTGGTTGCCTTCGGTATCGACGGCGTTGAAGGTTATGTAAAGGTCTGAGGAGATGTCCTCAATCTTGCCAAAGGTGTTGAACAGTGCGCAGAGGACGTCTTTGTTGTCTCCGGCGATGTTCTTGTCGGTGCTCTTGAGCATCGTGAAGTAAACAGCGGTGGAGGGATTGTCTATGCGCTGGCCGAGTATGCCTTCGCGGCCGGACTCCTGGCCGAACATGTTGCCGGAGTAGAGGCCGGTGATGGTAGCAGAGCAGCTGCTCACATAGCGCAGACCCTCTACGGGGATCTGTATATAATAGGTGTTGAGGCAGGTGTAGGCCGTGGTCTCTATAGTGGTGACCTCGGTGTGGGGAGACACGCGCAGGTCACGCTCCGAAGCCACCATCAGGTGGTCGGGCTGGTAGCTGACGTTGACGCCGTCCGGAGTGCGGGTTGCCTCTGAGGTGTAGGCTGTGATGGTGCCTTCGTTGCGCTCGTCCCTGATGAGGGTGTTGGGCGTATCGAAGTTGTAGATGAGGAAGTCGAAGTTACCGTAGCTGATGTTCATATAGCCGCTGAGCACCTGATGGCCGTTCTCGTCGTAGCTCTTGTCGGAGAGGAAGGTCTGGGCCACCTGATTCTGGGTCTCGTGGTCGTAGAGGAACACGCGCATCATGTCGGTGTTGGTGTTGGGGATGGGGATCTGGTCGTTGTAGATGTTGCACATCACGTTGGACACAGTGTCCACATCTATGGTGACCTTGATCAGGACACGCTCTTCGAGGTCGTGCAGCGGGCGGCGGTGGCAGCTGGCTGCCAGAATGATGATACCCGCCAGAAGGGCTATGAATCTTATCTGTTTCATTTTTTACCTCCTATTTATAACTGCGGGTTATGTTGATGGGAACCACCAGGCTGATCTTGCTCTTGGTCGGAACTATGGGGCTGGTGGTGGTGAATACGTCGTAGGGGTTGCGGATCAGCAGGGAGTAGTCGTCTGCAGGGAAGTAACCGCGGTTCTGGGTGTAGAGGAAGCCGGCAGCCACCTCAAACTCGAGGTTGACGCGTTTCTTGCGGCCCAGAGGAGTGGACCAACCGGCAGCGATACCTGCGCTCCAGTGCTCGCCCTGATAGTTGAACTTGCGGTCGTTCTGGAAGTCGTACTTGGCGCTCATGCCATACAGGCCCACGAAAAAGCCGCGCAGCTTCTCCACGCCCTTGGGATCCCAAGGTTTGAACCAGTAGCGAAACTCGGGACCCATCTCCCAATACTGGAAGCAATATTTGTTGCCTTTTTCCCACCAAGGGAAGACATCTTCCCACATGATGGACCAGCGCTTGCCGATGGGCACTTCTATTTCTACATTGAGCGCGGAGACCGCGTCGTAAAGCAGATTGGTCTTAAGCGCAAAAATCATCTGCTTGTATTTGGACTCGGGAATTACAACCGAGAGCGGCTCGATGACGAAGGGCTCCTCTTCGGGAAGGTCCAGGCGGAAAGCGTCGGTGTTGGCTGCAATCTCGGGCACGGGGGCATTGATGTCGTAGGGGAACACCAGGCGGAAGGCTGCATAGCGCAGGCGCACCAGATCTTCTTTCTTGCGGCTGGCGGGCCAGGGAGACACGCCGTTCTCAAGCTCGATCTTGCCGCCGAGGCCGGGGAAGCGGCCCAGCAGATAGTCCCTCATGGACGCTGCACGGCGGGCCGACAGGTTCATGTTATAATTATAGGGACCTTCGGGAGAAGATTTCGCAATCACGACCAGGTGGTCGATGGCGTCGAGCCCGTGAACTGCGATGACGCTGTCCAGTTTTGCTAAAGTTTCGGGGTTTTCAAGGTAATTCGGACTGAAGCGGGCATCATCGAAAGGAAAATAAATACGAAAATCGTATGCAAAATCTCCTGCTTCGACCTTGACGCGCTCCTGTGCACCGGCCGACACGGTGCCGGCGATGAGCATCAGAAATACCGCAAATATGGCCTGGAGGGCCTTCTGGGCGGGATTCTGACGGGTTATTTGAGTTTGTCTTGTCATCTGTTTGCTACTAAAGGTCGTGCAAAAGTAATCCAATAATATTATTTTGCAAAAAAATTTTTTAAATGAACCAAAAAGATTTTTAAAAAATGCATAAAAAAATTTTGGATTCTTGATTTTGTTTGTATATTTGCACTTGGAAAAAAGCCATTAATCAATATGAAACGTTTTAAGTTATACATCCTCGCGCTGCTGGCAATAGTTGCCGCATCTTGCGAGAAGCTGGACGAGGGCATAGATATCGCCCCCGCAACCAACAAGCAGAGGACCGACTTCGACATCATGGTGGTCCGCGACGGCCAGGTGGTTTCCAAGGAGCGCACCGGCATGATGACCAAGGCTGGTGTCGATACCGGTGAGATGCTCGCCACTATGGACGAAGACAATCCTTTTGGTTTAATAGGTATAGACTTTGAGCACAACAATCTGCTCATCGACAATGCCAGCGTCAGCGCCGACGGCCGTGGCTA
>CACXHG010000209.1 GCA_902767355.1 uncultured Bacteroidia bacterium | reverse complement strand
GCCTCCGATAGGATCTGCCTGAAATTGCCGCCGCCCAGCTGGATATCCTCGCGGATTATCTTCAGCACATCCGGCGGGCACCAGATATCGCCGATGGCTATCATGTTCCCTGTGGCCTTGGCCCCGACATGGAAATAATACCCGCTGTAGCCTGATTTTTTGCCGCCGCGGTTGATGTAGAGGCCCATGTGGGTCTTGTATGGCGTCTTGTCCTTGCTGAAGCGCAGGTCCCGGTAGATGCGGTAGGTGCAATCTTTGGGGGAAAGGGGTCCTATCGTGTCGTCGAAACTCCGTATGCCGGAGATCAATTCGCCGGCAAGATCCTCTATGGTGGCCTTGGCAGCCAGGTAGCGCTGCTTGTTGGCATCGAACCACTCCTTGTAGTTGTTCATTGACAACTCCTGCAGGAATCGCAATGTATCTTTCATAAACTTTTTAATTTAAGTCACCGCCCGAGAAAATGATCCCGCTGGGCGGGGGAGAGGCGTTCTATTGCGTAGCGCAGCGTGGTGCGGGGCATGTCGTTGCAGCGCTCTTCGAGCCAGGCCAGAAGGCGGGCTTCGTTGCGTTTGCCGGCTTCGCGCAGCAGCCAGCCGGTGGCCTTGTGAATGAGGTCGTGGGGGTGATGCAGCAGTATGTCGGCAATGGCGAAGGTGTCTTCTGTCTGGCCGTGCCTGACAAAGGTCATTGTGCTCACCATGCCTATGCGCTGCTCCCAGATGGTGGCTCCCTCGCGGGCCAGACTGTAGAGCAGGCTACGGTCCTTGTCCAGCAGCCACTGTCCGAGCAGAGGGTAGCAGCTCAGGTCCACCAGGTCCCAGTTGTTGATATATGGAGTGTGTGCCAGATAGAAGTCCACGCAGCGCTGCCCCAGCGCGGGGTCCCTGCGGCTGCGGGCGAAGATGTCCACCAGCGCCAGCAGCGCCGCCAGCCGTACCTCGTGGTATTCAGAGCAGATGCACTGCTCCAGATGGTCGAAACCTATCTGCCCGCGCAGCTTTTTCACAACCGAGCGCGTCACCGGCACCTTTATGCCGAGAAACCTGTCGCCTTCGCCGTACTGCCCCTTTCCGGTCTTGAAAAAACGCGACAGTCCGGCCACCTGAGCGGGGTCGGCATTCAGGAGCATTTGCTGCAGAAGGGGATTCATCGTTTAGCGCGGGGTAAAGCCCGAGGCGACGGCTGCGGCAGTGTCGGCGTCCTTTATGGCTGTCAGCACTGCCAGCGCAAACTCCACGGCATAGCCGGGGCCGCGGCCGGTGACAACCCTGCCCGAGCTGACGCTTCCGGCGGCTTTGTGCGCTATGCCAGCTGCGGCCAGAGACGCTTCGAAACCGTCGTAGCAAGTCATTTCGCACCCAGCGAACAGCTCTCCCTGCGCGGCAAGGACCACTGCCGGAGAGGCGCAGATGGCAGCCACGCCGCCGCCGGCGCTGTAGTGCTCGGCGAGCACCTTCATCAGCGGCTCGAACTCGGCCAGATTCTTGGCGCCGGGCATTCCGCCGGGGAAAATCAGAAAGTCGCCGGCAGTGCCTTCGGCTCCGGCGGCATTCTCGGTGGCCATGCGGAGTTTGCCGCCGAGCAGCTCTTCGAAATCTTCCCAGCACAGGTCGCTTATGACCTGCATCCCGTGGGCGCCCTCTACCAGAGAGTTATCGTATATAGAAACAGTCTTGACATCCACGCCGCCGCGGCGCAGGATATCCAGTGTGGCGATGGCCTCGACCTCTTCGAAGCCGTCTGCCAAAAAAATAAAATTTCCTTTCATAATCTTGTCTATAGGCTTCCCAAAGTTAAAAAAAATACTACTTTTGCAAAACCGCATTTCACATACACTATGGACAAACTTGGTTTCGACAAGGATAAATACCTTGCTATTCAATCGAATAAAATCAAGGAGCGCATCGCTATGTTCGGCGACAAGCTCTACCTCGAATTCGGAGGCAAACTTTTCGACGACTTTCACGCCAGCCGCGTGCTGCCGGGCTTCGCTCCCGACAGCAAGATCACCATGTTGCTGCAGATGAAGGATGAAGCCGAAATCGTCCTGGTGATAAATGCGGCCGACATAGAGAAAAACAAGATCCGCGGGGACCTGGGCATTACCTACGACATGGACGTGCTGCGCCTGATAGATGCCTTCCGGGGCTACGGCCTGTATGTGAGCAGCGTGGTGCTGACCCGCTTTGAGAACCAGGCCAACGCCATCGCCTATCAGAAGAAGCTCGAGAACCTCGGCCTCAAGGTTTACCGCCATTACCCCATAGCCGGCTATCCGTCCAATATGCAGCTTATCATGAGCGACGAAGGCTATGGCAAGAACGATTTCATAGAGACTTCCCGCCGTCTGGTGGTGGTCACCGCCCCCGGCCCAGGCAGCGGCAAGATGGCCACCTGCCTGAGCCAGCTCTGGCACGAGAAAAAGCGCGGCGTCAAGGCCGGCTATGCCAAGTTCGAGACTTTCCCGGTGTGGAGCCTGCCGCTCAAGCACCCAGTGAACCTGGCCTACGAGGCGGCTACGGTGGATCTCAAGGACGTGAACATGATAGACCCCTACCATCTGGAGGCCTATGGCAAGATAGCCGTGAACTACAACCGCGACGTGGAAATCTTCCCGGTTCTGAACGAGATGCTCACCGGGATAATAGGCCAGTCGCCCTACAAGAGCCCTACCGACATGGGCGTGAATATGATAGGCAGCTGCATCAGCGACGACGATGTGGTGTGCGACGCTTCCCGCCGCGAGATTATCCGGCGCTACTATAATGTCGCCTGCCAGGTGCGCACG
>CACXHG010000208.1 GCA_902767355.1 uncultured Bacteroidia bacterium | reverse complement strand
GTACGCTTGCCCACGCGGCACTGGAGCATCCAGAGTTTGCCCTCCTGGATGGTGAACTCGATGTCCTGCATATCGTTGTAGTGCTTCTCGAGGTTGCAGCGGATGGTGTCCAGCTCTTTGTAAACCTCGGGCATTGCCTTCTCCAGTGAAGGGAGATCCTTGTTGTGCTCGGTCTTGGTGGCTTCGTTCAGAGGGTTGGGGGTGCGGATACCTGCAACCACGTCCTCGCCCTGTGCGTTGACCAGCCACTCGCCGTAGAACTTGTTGTCGCCGGTGGCGGGGTTGCGGCTGAATGCCACGCCGGTAGCGGAAGTGTCACCCATATTGCCGAATACCATACTCATTACGGTCACGGCCGTGCCCCAGTCGTCGGGGATACCCTCGATGCGGCGGTAGGCGATGGCGCGCTTGCCGTTCCAGGATTTGAACACGGCGCCGATGCCGCCCCAGAGCTGTGCGTATGCGTCGTCGGGGAATTCTTTGCCAAGCACGTCTTTAACTCTCTTCTTGAAAGCGTCGCAGAGCTCGACGAGATCCTGCTCGGTGAGCTCGGTGTCGAGCTTGTAGCCTTTCTTTTCCTTGACCTCGGCCATCATATTGTCCAGCTGGACGCGGATGCCCTTGCCGTCTTCGGGCTCGATGCCCTCGGCTTTCTCCATAACCACGTCCGAGTACATCATGATCAGACGGCGGTATGCGTCATATACGAAGCGGGGATTCTTGGTCTTGGCGATCAGGCCGGGGATGGTTTTGCTGCAGAGACCGATGTTCAGCACGGTCTCCATCATACCGGGCATAGAACTGCGGGCACCGCTGCGGCAGGATACCAGAAGGGGATCCTTTGCGTCGCCGAACTTGCGGCCCATAACAGCTTCGGTAGCCTCCAGGGCTGCCTTCACCTCGCCCTCAAGCTCTGCGGGGAACTGGCCGCCGAGGTTGAAATACTCGGTGCAGCACTCGGTGGTGATAGTAAAACCTGCGGGAACGGGCATTCCCAGAAGACACATTTCCGCAAGGTTAGCACCCTTGCCGCCCAGCAATTCGCGCATCTTGCCGTTGCCGTCTGCGCTCTTGCCGCCAAAACGATAAACTCTTTTTGTCATAAAAATTGATTTAGTATTTATTAGTTATTAATTTCGTACACTCATTCCGCAAAAATAATAATAATTGTCAGAATATATGTCAAAATCACTCAAAGTCGTTAAGAATTCTCTCCCGAAGGGGGCGAAAATGGAAGAAGTCATCAAATATTTCAATCGCCGCAGCGTTCAGGCACACAAGCTCGACTGCGTCAACTGGAAGGAATATCCCTATTGCCCGAGAGTCAGCTTCAGGATCGCCCACAAC
The DNA here is from genome assembly GCA_902767355.1 of uncultured Bacteroidia bacterium. Lineage (GTDB taxonomy): Bacteria > Bacteroidota > Bacteroidia > Bacteroidales > UBA932 > Equibacterium. The sequence continues at coordinate 7,552 of CACXHG010000208.1, read as the reverse complement.
TGCGACGAGATATTCCTGCAGTTCCGCGTGGTGGAAAAAGGCGTGCGCGGCACCTTCGAATGCGACTACGGCAGCGAGCCCTGGACCGACTCCTGCGTGGAATTCTTTATGACGCCGGACCTTTCCAAGCCCGATTATTACAATGTCGAGATGACCTGCATCGGCCACGGTACCTTCGCCTGCGGCCCGGACCGCGGCCATCGCCACAACTTCGACGACTCGGTGATAAGCCGCATCCGCAGGGTGGCTTCGCTGGGCTCTGCCCGGGTGGTGAAAGAGGGTGGCCGGCAGTGCTGGAGCCTGACCATGGCGATTCCCTTTGACATCTACGGCCTCGACGGCGCTGCCATGTCCGGCAAGACGCTGCGCGCCAACTTCTACAAGTGCGGCGACAACATGCCCACTCCTCACTTTATAAGCTGGAATCCCATAGGCTGCCCCCAGCCCGACTTCCACCGCCCCGAGTATTTCGGCGAACTTGTTTTTGAATAGTTCAAATATCAGGAAGGGAATTCAAAAACGAAGATGCGGCTGCGCGTCTTTTTCTAAAAACGGATAATTCTCACCCGAAAGTCCGACATTTTGTGCCGGGCCCCGGTGTGCCGCGCTATATTTGGCACTGGAATAAACCGCTAATACCGTAAGCACACTATGGGTAATTTTGGAAATATGTTATTATCTTTGCGCAAAACATTTGACATGCGCACAGACTTGATCAAAATCGGCAACAGCTGCGGAATAAGAATCGCGGCTTCTTTGCTCAAACAACTTGGATGGAAACTTAAGGACCCCATTCAAATCAGTGTTGACAACGGCACGCTGGTCCTGAAGAATATGGCCAAGGAGCCGGATCCCTTTGCCGCAATCTCGAAAGGCGGATGGTACGACGACCCGCGCGATTCTCACGAAATCGCAGACGAATTGTACAACTCACGTGTCAACACCAGAGAAGTCGAACCCTTATGAAGTACCTGCTTGACACGAATGCTATAATAGCGATGTTCCGCGACCTGCACGGCATGCGGGCAGCGATTTTGAAAGCCGGTTTTGATACTTGTGCTATAAGTGAAATAACTCTGGCGGAATTGTTATATGGGGCATATAAGGGTGGCTACGAAAGACATAGCCATGAAGTACGTTTCGTCAAAGAGCATTTCAAAGTCATCCCGATTTCAGATTCTGTAATTAAATACGCCCAACTGAGGACGCAACTGGAGGCGGATGGCGTCCGTCTGGATAATTTTGATTTGCTGATAGCTGCAACGGCCATCACCGAGGGTTTCACACTCGTAACCCACAACAAGAAACACTTTGACAGAATCCCAGGGCTGAAAATCAAAGATTGGGAGCGATAACCGCCAGCGCGTCGCTCACGGTGAAGTTGCTGCCGCCGATGAAGATCAGGTCGGTGGCGGTGGCGGCGCTGCGGGCGGCGGACAGGGCTTCTGCGACGGTGGCGCTTTGGCTGCCGGCGATGCCGTAGGGCGCCAGGCGGCGGGTCAGCTCCGCGACGGGCATGGCCCTGGCGGTGGAGGGCTGCGTGAAGATGTAGGATATGCGCCCGTCTGGCTTGATCATCAGCGGCGCTATGGCCTCCACGTCCTTGTCGGATACTACGCCAAAGACAATATATACGTGCCCGTAGCGGGGTGCAACCCGCCTCAGCTGGTCGAAGACCAAGCGCAGGCCGTGGGCGTTGTGGCCAATGTCGCAGATCAGGTCGGGCTGCGAGCCGAGCTTTTCCCAGCGGCCGCGCAGGCCACTCAGGCGGGCGGCGTCGCGCAGCCGGCATTCGTCGTAGGGGATGTCGCCGTATTGGGAATCCAGCATGTCCAGCGCGGCCTTGACCGTGGCCAGGTTCTGGCTCTGATATTCGCCCGTCAGGTCCAGCTCACAGGCCGGGATATCTATTGCAGAAGTGTGCTCCTGTGCAAATACCAGCTGGCAGCCGCGCTCTGCGGCCACCTGTTCGAACACCGGCCGCGTGTGAGGATTGATTTCGCCAACGACCACGGGCACATTCGGCTTGATTATGCCGGCCTTTTCGAAGGCTATCTTCTCCAGGCTGTCTCCCAGATATGCGCAGTGCTCCAGGCCGATGTTGGTAATAACGCTCAGAAGCGGGCTGACGATGTTGGTGGAGTCGAGCCGGCCGCCCAGGCCGCACTCCACTACGGCCATGTCCACGCCGGCCTCGGCGAAATACCAGAAGGCCATGGCTGTGGTAATCTCGAAGAAAGATGCGCCCCGGGAGTCCATGAAGACTGAATAACGGTCCAGGAACTCCTCCACGGCCTGGCGGGGTATCATCTGAAAGCCGTCTTCGCCGACAATCTTGATGCGCTCGCGAAAGTCGCTCAGATGGGGCGAGGTGTAGAGACCTATCCGGCGTCCGGCGCAGCTCAGGGCAGAGGCCAGCAGGCTGCTGACGCTGCCTTTGCCGTTGGTGCCGGCAATGTGGACAATGTCGTATCGGCTGTGCGGATGGCCCAGCAGGGCGTCGAAATCCTGCATGGTTTCCAGGCCCGGTTTGTAGGCCGCTCCGCCCACATTCTGGAAAGAAGGGTGGCGGGAAAAAAGTTTCTCTATTTTTTCTTCGTAACTCACGCCGCAAAAATACGTATTTTACTAAATTTGCAGATACAAATCCTGTCAAATGAAAATATTGTTTTTCCAAAGCGGCGCAGGTAGCGTCATTGCAGTTCAAACACTTGATAATCAGCCACAAGAGGCAATTGGCGCCCTTGAGTGGCTTTTTTCTTGCGCATCCCTCATTGAAGGCGAGTCGCTCGATGGCCTTTACGTGGGGCCCCGGCGCGAGATGATAACGCCCTGGAGCACCACGGCGGTAGAGATAGCCCAGAATATGAATATCTGCGGCCTCAAGCGCATAGAGGAGTACTTCCCCGTGCAGAGCGAGGCGGCTTCCTACGACAAGATGCTGCAGCGGCTCTACCACGGCCTGGACCAGAATATCTTTACGGTGGACCACACTCCGGACCCCATAGAGTATATCACCGATTTTGAGGAATACAACCGCCGCGAAGGCCTGGCCCTCTCGGCAGAGGAGATAGGCTATCTGCAGGATCTTTCCGCCAAGCTGGGCCGCAGCCTCACCGACAGCGAGGTGTTCGGCTTCAGCCAGGTCAACAGCGAGCACTGCCGCCACAAGATTTTCAACGGCACATTTATTATAGACGGTGTGGAGCAGCCCTCCACGCTGTTCAAGCTCATCAAGAAAACGACTCAGACCAATCCGAACAGGGTGGTTTCTGCCTACAAGGATAACTGCGCTTTCATCCAGGGCCCGACGCTGGAGATGTTCCATCCGACAGACGGCTCGCGCCCTTCGGAATTTATTATGGACGAGGCCGAAACGGTGATTTCGCTCAAGGCCGAGACGCACAATTTCCCCACCACGGTAGAGCCGTTCAACGGCGCGGCGACCGGCACCGGCGGCGAAATACGAGACCGCATGGCGGGCGGCAAGGGCTCGTTCCCCATAGCCGGCACGGCGGTGTATATGACCAGCTATCCCCGCTTCGAGGAGGGTCGCCGCGCCTGGGAGGCATTCCAGGAGCGCAAGTGGCTCTATCAGACTCCGCAGGAGATACTTATCAAGGCCAGCAACGGCGCCAGCGACTTTGGCAATAAGTTCGGCCAGCCCATCATCTGCGGCTCGCTGCTCACTTTCGAATATGGCGACAGCCGGGGCATGTACGGCTACGACAAGGTCATAATGCAGGCCGGCGGCGTGGGCTATGCCCGCAAGCGGGATTCCATCAAACAGACCCCCGGGGCCGGCGATGCAGTGGTGCTGCTGGGCGGCGACAACTACCGCATCGGAATGGGCGGCGGCGCAGTGAGCTCGGTGGCCACCGGCGAGTATGCCAATGCCATAGAACTCAATGCGGTGCAGCGTTCCAACCCCGAGATGCAGAAGAGGGCCTACAATGCCATCCGTGCCATCGCCGAAGAGAAGGAGAACACCATAATATCCGTCCACGACCACGGCGCCGGCGGCCACCTGAACTGCCTCTCAGAACTGGTAGAAGAAGTCGGCGGCACGGTGGACATCAGCAAGCTGCCCATAGGCGACCCTACGCTCTCCTACAAAGAGATTATAGGCAACGAGAGCCAGGAGCGCATGGGTTTGGTAATGAAAGAGAAAGATGCTGAACACCTCAGGAAGATAGCCGAACGCGAGCGCGCTCCGTTCTATAAGATAGGCGTCACCACCGGCGAGCACAACTTCACCCTGAAGGATTCTGCCACCGGCGCTACGCCCATAGACCTGGCCATAGGCGACATGATGGGCTCCACGCCCAAGACGGTCATGACCGGCACCACGGTGGATAAGCAGTATCCCGATGTGCCCGCCGTCGGCAGCCTGGGTGCGGAGCAGCTCGAGCGGACCATAAAAGACATCCTTTCCCTGGAGTCGGTGGCCTGCAAGGACTGGCTCACCAACAAGGTGGACCGCTCCGTGACCGGCCTGATAGCCTGCCAGCAGACGGCCGGCGAAATCCAGCTCCCCCTGAACGACGTGGCAGTGACCGCCATAGGCTACAACGACCGCCGCGGTATAGCCACTTCCATCGGCCATGCTCCGGCGGTGGGTCTGATAGACCCCGCAGCCGGCAGCCGCATGACCATAGCCGAAGCCCTCACCAATATGGTATGGGCTCCGATAGAGGGCGGCCTGAGGGGCGTTTCCCTGTCTGCCAACTGGATGTGGCCGACCCGCAACGAGGGCGAGGACGCCCGCCTTTACAAGGCTGTAAAGGGAGCCAGCGACTTTGCCATCGCCCTGGGTATCAATATCCCCACCGGCAAGGACTCGATGTCCATGACCCAGAAATATCCTTCCGGCGAGAAGGTGATTTCGCCCGGAACGCTGATAGTCTCTACCGTGGGGCAGGTGAGCGATGTGGCCAAGGTGGTGCACGCATCTTTCGAGAGTGTCGCCTCCAAGATAATATACATACCCTTCGACCGCGCACCCCGCTACGAGCTGGGCGGCAGCGCCTATGCGCAGGTCTGCTCGGCGGTGGGCCGCAGTTGCCCCGACATAGCCGATCCGGCCTATTTCGCGCAGTGCTTCGAGGCCGTGCAGTCTCTGGTGGCGCAGGAACTGGTGCTAGCGGGCCACGACGTTTCTGCCGGCGGCCTTGTTACAACCCTGCTGGAGAGCATGTTCGCCTCTGCCTGCGGCGGTCTGAAGATAGACATCTCTGCGCTGGAGGCCAATGCGCTGCTGAGCGAGATGCCCGGCGTGGTGCTGCAGACGGCAAGCGACGCCGCCGTGGACTATCTGCGGGAGCACAAGGTCAAATTCTATGAGATAGGTTCCTGGCAGACCGGGCGGCGCCTGGATATACGCTATGAAGGCGGCGAGCTGCATCTGGACATCGATGCCATGCGCGACGAGTGGTTCCGCACCTCATATCTGCTGGACAAGCGCCAGACCGCAGGCGAGTGCGCTTCCCGGCGCTTTGCCAACTATAAGCATCAGCCGCTGGTGTATAAGTTCCCCGAAGCGCGCGTGCAGCGCTTGGAGGGTGCCAAAAAACCCGTGGCGGCGATTATCCGCGAGAAGGGCAGCAACGGCGACCGCGAAATGGCCTGGGCGCTGTACATGGCCGGCTTCGAGGTGCGCGACGTGCACACCACCGACCTTACCAGCGGCCGCGAGGACCTCGCTGGAGTGAATATGATAGTGTTCGTAGGCGGCTTCTCCAACGCCGACACCCTGGGCAGCGCCAAGGGCTGGGCGGGAGCGCTGATGTACAACGAGCGTGCGCGCAAGGCCATAGACGATTTCTATGCCCGCAAGGACACCCTCAGCCTGGGCATCTGCAACGGCTGCCAGCTGATGGCTGAATTGGGAGTGGTGAGCCCGGACGACCGCGCCCATGCGCCCAAGATGGTGCACAACGACAGCCATAAGTTCGAGAGCTGTTTCGTGGGCGTAACCATAGAGGATTCGCCGGCCATAATGCTGCAGTCCCTCAAGGGGTCTAAGCTTGGTATCTGGGTGGCACATGGTGAAGGTAAGTTCTCCTTCCCGGCCGGACGCAATGTCGAGGTGGCTGTGCGCTATAATTATAATGACTATCCCGGCAACCCCAACGGCTCACCCGAGGGCATCGCCGGCGTCTGCAGCCCAGACGGCCGCCATCTGGCTATGATGCCCCACCCGGAGCGCTGCCTGCGCCCGTGGAACTGGCCCTGGTATCCCCGCGAAAAACGTCACGACGTGGACACCCCCTGGCTTGACATGTTTGTGAACGCCTATAATTGGCTGGCGTCGAAGTAGCTGATTACCAGTCGTTAATGCAAAGTAACCCCCGCTGAAAAGAGGGGGTTACTTTGTGTAAAGAGCTGTGTTTCACGCTCTTGTGCTCCAGCGCTAGATTCCGAAGTACTCGCGGTAGCGGTCGTAGAGGTGCCCGGCCTGCAGATACGCCGACTGGGGACTCATAAAGTGGGAGAACTCGAAGGTGATGGCCTTGTCGTAGCCGCAGCGCTTGGCAGCTTCCAGCTTGAGGCGGAGTTTGTCGAATTTGATGGGGAAGAACTTGATGGGCATGTCGCGGTCGAAGTTCTCTGCATTGGTCCAGCACTGCATGCCGTATTTGTCTGCCAGGCGCTTGTTGATGGTAAAGAAGGCGTCCAGCTCGTCGTAGTCGATATGTCCGTCCTGGAAGGCGCAGGCATCTACATACTCGTGGATGCCGTCGAAAATCTCGTCCCACTCTTTCTCGTGCTGTTCCACCGACACGGCCTGCTCTTTTGTGAGCGCCCCGCCTGCGGCGGCGACGGCCTTCTTGCCGTCTATCCAGGGGGATATGAACGTGGGCAGCCCGCCAGAGACTTCCTTGCACTGCCGGCCCATGGTCCGGAAGGAGTCGATGGCGCCCTTGGTGGCGCGGGAGATTTCTCCGGAGATGTACCAGCCGGCAAAGCTGCGGTGCTTGCTGCCGTACATGTTCCATATCTCCTCGATCACATATTTGTTGGATTCGACCTCGTAGCTCATGTCGCCGGTGTCCCAGTATTTTCCGGAATCATAGAGGCCCAGCATAAACTTCATGTCATATTTGTCGGCCAGGCGCAGGAACATGTCTATCAGGTCCACAGACGGCATATAGCACCCCTTGCCCAGCAGGTAGGGGGAGGGGTAGGTGATGAATTTGCGGTAGCCGCAGCGGATGTCGATAACCGTGTCGATCCCCATATCTTTCATATAGCGGAAGTCGCGGTCCCATTCGCGTTCGCCCCAGTTCTGGTGAGGGATGTCGTGGGATATCTCGTCCAGGAAAGTGCCGGTGATGGGCAGGGCGTTGGCTTTGGGCACTATCAGCGTGCTGTTTACCGAAGGGTCGGCTTCGATGCCCCACTTGTCGCCGCCTGCGGCGGGTTTGCAAGATGCGAGCAGGGGAGCGGCTGCGGCCGCCATTGCGCTTTTTTTCAGAAAAGAACGTCTGTTTTCCATATATGGTGTCTAATTGTTTAACATTCTGCTTTTTGCCAGCAGGCTGGCGCCGAT
>CACXHG010000207.1 GCA_902767355.1 uncultured Bacteroidia bacterium | reverse complement strand
GAACAACGCCATCACCGACGTTGCCGGCGTCACCGTGGGCCACCGCACCCTGGACGACGGCGACCGTATGCACACCGGAGTCACGGCCATTATCCCCCACCAGGGCAATGTCTTCCAGCAGAAATGCCCCGCCGCAGTCTATGTGGGCAACGGCTATGGCAAGCTGGCCGGCTCCACCCAGATAGAGGAGCTGGGCACGCTGGAAACGCCCATTATCCTCACCAATACGCTCAATGTGGCCGAGGGCATACGCGCCCTGGTCACTTACACCCTCACCCGGCCGGGCAATGAGACGGTCGGCAGCGTCAATGCCGTGGTCGGCGAGACCAACGACGGGGCGCTCAACGACGTCCGCGCCCGCTATGTCACCGAGCAGAATGTGCTCGAGGCCATCTTTTCTGCACACGACGGGCCGGTAGAAGAGGGCTGCGTGGGCGCCGGACGCGGCACCGTGGCCTTCGGCCTCAAGGCTGGCATAGGCACCTCTTCCCGCGTGCTGCCCGCCTCGCTGGGAGGCTACACCGTGGGCGTGCTGGTGCAGGCCAACTATGGCGGCAATCTCAAGATAGCCGGCGTGGACATCGGGCAGAAGATGGGCCGCTATCCGTTCCGCAATGACATACTGAAAGACGCCGACGGCAGCTGCATGATAATCGTGGCCACCGATGCGCCGGTGGACGCCCGCAACCTGAAGCGCATGGCCGAGCGGGCCTTCATGGGTCTGGCCGTCACCGGAGGCATTGCAGCCAACGGCAGCGGCGACTATGTGATAGCCTTCTCCAACTGCCCGGACAACCTCATCGACAGCCGCACGCAGTTCTACGCCCCCAAACTGCTGCATAACGACGACATGTCGGCCCTGTTCATGGCCACCATCGAAGCCACGGCAGAGGCCATCTGGAACTCCCTGTTCATGGCCGAAACCCTCACCGGCAAAGACGGCCGCACCATAGCCGCCCTCGACACCGACTGGGCCGCCAGAATCGTCAAATCCGCCCAGCGCCAAGCTGGAGCAGGCAAAAACTAAAGCCGCATTAACGTGCTGTCAACCCCGTATCGGCTTGACGCCACTTTAGCGCATAGGGCTGCGGGCTGCTGCGGATGGTGCTTTTCTTGACGCTGCGCGCTTAACCGCTTCAAAGCTCCTTTTCGCTGCGACGCCTCCTTTTCCAGGCGCCTGACCGGCACCTGGAACGTCGTTGACGAGCTCAATTAGTGTCGCTCGCTTTGCTCCCTCCCCTAACCGGAGTTTAGAAGCTGACGCTCCGCTAAAAAGCACAATATCCCCCGCAGCCCGCAGCCCTATTGCCAAACAAAAGTGCCGTCGGGCAATAAATCACCAATTAATAAGGATAGGTAAATCTACACTTGGGATAATTAGAGCAGCCGTAAAACTCTCCATATTGTCCAGATCTGGGGACAAGCTTGCCGCCACATCTTGGGCAACGACCAGACACAACCGTCTCATACTTCTGTTCACGTGCAGCATACGCATCTTGACGGTGTTTCTTATTCGTATCCCTACCTGGTTCCAAACGTGCGGCTACTATTGCATCATAGATCTCATTAACCTGAGACCACTTGAGGCGCCTTTCATCAAACTGATTGATGACTTTTCTAATTTGTCCCCAATATACAACGCACGCCTCGTCTACCTTTACTTTTAGATCAGCTTTTCCGGAGAAAGCGACAATAGGGAGTATCGGTAATGGCTCATACTCTTTCAATACTCGACGCAATGCGCGGACGTGACCGGCGTTCTGTAGAATAGGATTATAGAACTTCTGTCTGTTGCCGTATATATTCTGCGTCCAATACTCGGAATTCTCTCCACCATAGATCCAGCCATTATAATTCTTTGTCTCTATAACGAAGATGCCATATATAGACACAACTATATGATCTATTTGAGAACTGCCATTTGCCGTAGGAATGGTGACGTCATTTAGAACCTTATACTCATCTTTCGGTAATCCTTCAAGACTGCCTGCCACTGCAGCTTCACCTATCTTGCCTCTAATCTTCGGGCTACGCAGCAGGAAGAATATGACAACAATAACAATGCTTATAAGTATATAAGCAGATGATTCCATCCCTTATTCTTTTGAAGTCAATTCCTGATACATCTTGAAGAGGCGGGCGACGATTTCGCTCTCGGGGGCGTCTTTGGGGAAGCCGTAGGCTTCGAGGACGGCGGCATCGTTGGCGCGATGGGCCTTGCGGAGTTCGGGGGGCATCGTTAGGTCATCGTAAAGATCCGCCAAACTGCTATCTGGATAAAGTTCGCGTGCATCGAGAATCCCTTGGGCTGTCTTTGCAATCTTTGTCTTCTGGGCATCTGTCGGCTTTGGCCAAGGGAAATTATTATAAACAATATCTTTGGAGTACCGATAGTCAGATTTAAGACGTCCAGCAACTGCCCGCATCCAGGCCATATGAACCGAAGACTCTAATACGCCTAAATGATATGGGGTTGCATTGGGAATAAGGTTTACCTGATTACTGCATAAATTATGTGAAGACATAAATCCCATCGGGATATACTTTCTCCTTTCCGAGGAAACAACAGGGACTATCATAAAAGAAGTATCAGGGATAACTTCAAGTCCAAATCTTGTTGGGTAATTGGCGGCTTTTTTTGTCTGATCGCGCTTACTGGCAGATCTATACTCCCTTACCCTTTTTACTCTTTCTAAACACAACGGCATCCGTTTCAATATTCCTGGTGAACATTGCCCAAGATAAAGACACCATCTTTCCTTATTGTTAATGAATTCTTCTGCGCCATACCACCGTTTAAAATATAATGCTGATTCGGGTTCTTGTTCAACGAATATGTCTTTTTCTTCTTTGGTGAAGATATAGTTGTCATCATCTATTCGTTGGCTCCCTGTTAAGAGGGGCGGGACATCGGATAGCGGCTTTGACCGCCCTTCTACAAAGATATTATCTTCATCAATCAAGTATCCGTTTATATTTGATGCAGAGATCACAGCATTTTCAGTGTATATATGCTTTTCTTGATTTGCTTCGCCAAATGAGAAACCTATTATTACACAATGCACATGTGCCTTCATCAAAGCCTCGCTGTCCCACACAAAAGTTCGCCAAGCAAAATCAATACGGATTCCAGCGCTCATCAATGGTTTCCAAAGATTGGACACTTGTTCTCCTTGTGTAATGGAATTAGTTGATACAAGGGCTGCACGTATACGGGAGTTATTCTGCATCATTTCAAACGACTTCTTATACCATCCCGTTACATAATCCATATTGCCAATATTTTTCCAGTCTGGCCCAAACACGGACAATAAGTCACTCTTCTGGCCTTTTGTCATTACTCGTGCCCCGATGAACGGCGGATTTCCTATTATATAACAGAGTTTACCAGGCTGTATGACCTCGTTCCAATTTGTTTGCATAGCATTCCCCTCATGTATGTTATCATACGTTTTGAGAGGAAGAGGCTCCAGCACAAATCCAACTATAGCGTTGGTTTGCGCCATCATCTGTGACTCAGCAATCCATATCGCCGTCTGAGCTACAGCACAGGCGAAATCGTTTATTTCTATTCCATAGAACTGGGTTATCGAGACCTTTATGGGATTAGCCAGTCCGGCCAGAACCCTAATATCACCATAGATGATGCGAATTAATTCATTCTCCAATCGACGCAGTGAAATGTATGTCTCAGTAAGGAAATTGCCGCTACCGCAGGCGGGGTCGAGGAACTTAAGGGCGGCCATCTTATCCTGGAAGGCAACGGCTTTTGCCTTCCTGTCCTTAAATGCCTTTATCGCCTTTATCGAAGCCAGTTCTTCTTTGAGGTCATCCAGGAAGAGCGGGTCAATCACTTTGTGGATGTTCTCTATAGAGGTATAGTGCATACCGCCAGCACGCCGGGTTTCGGGGTTCAAGGTTGATTCGAACACCGCGCCGAAGATGGTAGGCGATATTTCGCTCCAGTCAAAGTCGTAGCTGGCCCTTTCGAGCAGAAGGTCTTTCAGTTCGTCGGTAAACTGCGGAATCTCTATAGAGTCGCCGCCGAACAATCCGCCATTGGCATACGGGAACTGCGCCAGCGCCTCGTCCAGATAAGGGTCGCGCTTGTCCATCGGGGTATTGAGCACCTCGAACAG
>CACXHG010000206.1 GCA_902767355.1 uncultured Bacteroidia bacterium | reverse complement strand
GATATCGGCTTTCAATGCAATGATAGACTTTTTCCCCGGCAAGAAAACCGGTTTCCACTTTACCGCAGGTGTCTTTGCCGGCGACCGCACCATCGCGACAGCTTATAACACAGAGCCTTATCTAGACGAGAAGGAGTGGGGCGTGAGCGGTATCACCGTGGGCAACACCCTCATCACCACAGACAGTAAAGGCATATCCCGCGTCAATCTTGACATAAACAAGTTTCTCCCTTACCTTGGTATCGGAGCCGGCCGTGCAGCACACGACAGGGCTGTCAACTTCGTCTTTGACTTTGGCGCGATCTATACCGGCGGCCTCGGCATCTACACCAAAGGGACCAATCTCAAGACCGGCGAGGAAGATTACATCCGCATCACCAGCCAGGATATCAAGGATAACGGACAGGACGACCAGGGCATAGTGGACAAAGTATATAGCATCCCCGTGCTCCCCATGATGAAATTCTCCCTCTTCTTCAGGATTTTCTAAGGCACGAAATAAAACAACACGATATGAAAAGGTTTATTATTGCTTTAGCGGCTGTAGCACTGGCACTTACTGCCTGCAATAAGCCCCAGGAAGGCGGCAGGGAATCCAAGATGGAGACCCCCGTCCGCAAAGATTTTCATGCCAGCGTGAAACTGACGCGCAGCGACAATGTCGCCCTCGCGATAGACGAAGGCATAGTTCCCGAGACCGTCAAGCTCACATCCGGCGGCGAGTTCCTGCTGGGTTTCAACAAGGCCAAAACGGCAAAGCCCGAGTTCAAGGCCGGTAAGTTTGATGTCGTCCTGCTCAAGGCCGGCGCCCACGTCAAGTTCGTGTTCCCCGGCTACGGCTCCCTGGAAGTGGAAGATACCGACGCAAACCCCTGGACGGTGACTTACACCGATGAAGACGGCAATACCTACACCACCACTGCACAGAAGGATGCCGACAAACTGAACGGTTCCGTGGCCGACAATCTCTGCCGCAGCTGGAAGCCCGAAGCGATTACCGTGGCGGCCAGCGGCGACGGCATCCCTGACAAAATGAAGGTGGGCAAGAAATTCAATACCGCCAGCATCAGGGAGATAGCTCAGTATCTCAAAGACGAAGGCGGTCTGAATATCAAAGTGGATGAGTTTGCCAAATACGAGATCGAAAGCCTGGCAGTTACTGAAGACGGAGCGATTATCTTCAACTTCAAGGACTACGCCATTGCACCGTTCGTGGGCAGTTGCGATCTTTTGAACAAGACCGAAGACAACCTGACTTACGACTTCTCGGTGTCCTACGAAGACAACCCCGTGATCCCTGTCAAGGGTGTAGCGACCGTGACTGTCAAGGGCGGCAAACTTACCTTCTACACAGAGTCGAAGATAACTGCGGGCGGCAAGCAGTACGACGCCACTGTTTCCGTGAACTTCTCGGAGCTGAAATAGCCTGTCAGAAACTCTTCTTGTAAACCCTCCGCCGCATATACGGCTGGGGGTTATATGCTTCGAACAGCGTCTGAACCTTGTAGTTGTCTTCCAGCTGGGGGTTGAAGATGAGTTTCTTTATGCCGCGCCTTAGGCACCCCTGGTGCAGGTCGCGGAACATCAGCACCGGCACTCCGCAGGCCTGATATTCGGGCAGCACGCCAATCAGCAGCGCCTCGAGGGTATCGTTCTTCTTGAGAGCCCGCAGCACATGGATAAAGCCGAAGGGAAAGAGTTTTCCTTTGGCTTTTTTCACAGCCTTGGACAGCGACGGCACGCAGAACAGGAAGCCGATGGGCCTGTCGTTTTTATCTACCACCACAGAGATGAAGTCCTTGTCCAGAATGGGCACGTAGGTCTGCAGATACTTCTTTATCTGCTTGTCGGTCAGCGGAGAGAAGCCGTGCAGCGGTGCGAAGGCCTCGTTGTACATGTGGAAAATCTGCATGCCGTATTTGCGGCTCATCTCGCCCATGCTGCGGGGCACGACGGAGTGGATTTCAAACTTCTGCTCCACCAGCGAGGCGTATTGGAACATCGGCGGCAGCTGGTCGGGTATGGTTATGTAGCGCTGGGTCCAGTCCACATCCTTGCTAAAGCCCAGTTTTTCCAGCATGGTGCCGTAGTAGGGGTAGTTGTACAGGCAGGTGAAGGGGCTGATGTGCTCGTAGCCCGCCACCAGCAGGCCTTCCTTGTCCATGTCGGTAAAGCCCCAGGGGCCGCGTATTTCGCGGCGGCCGCGCTCGGCGCCCCATTTCTGAACGGCGTCTATGAGTGCGCACAGCACCTGCTCGTCTTCTATGAAGTCCAGCCAGCCGAAGCGCACGACTTTAAGCGCATCATCCGCCTTATGGTTGATGATGGCGGCCACGCGGCCCACTGTCTCGCCGCCCCGGTATGCCAGAAAGCATTCCGCCTCGCAAAACTCGTAGGCGCCGTTTTTGGCGGGGTTGAAGGTGTCGTATTCGTCTCCCTCAAGGGCCGGGACATAATTGTCGCATCCGGCGTACAGCTTATAGGGATAAGTGACAAAGGCCCTCATCTGGGCCTTTGTCTTGACTGTTACAATCTCTACTGACATACTTTCTCTATATGGTCGATTACTTCGCCGACGCTTTTGAACTGAGGCGCTCCTTCAAAGCGGAAGCCATATTTGTTTTCTATCGCCAGGCTCAGGAGCATCACCGTGAGGGAGTCCAGCCCGAGGTCGCGGACCAGCTGGGAGTCTTCGCTCACCTGAGACTGGTCTATAGAAGGGCGGATCTGCCAGAGTATGTCCTTGAGAGAATTGAAAATATCTGTCCTTGTCATAGTTCGGGTTTTATTGGATTAGTTCTGGTTGCGTAATACTTTCATAGCGCCGCTGCGCTTGAAGTCCTCTTTGCGCACTGTCATCTTCATTACCCTGTGGGTGGTGGGCAGGGTGGCGTTGACCTCGTCCACGACGCCCTGGAAGTATTTCTCGACATCTTCCCAAGGAGTGTTTGCGAACTCTTCCATGCGGGGGTATATCTGGATGGCTATGACCTTGCGGCCGTCCACATCTTCTTCGCCCACCAGGCAGTCGCGCAGCTTGTTGCACTTGTAGAACGGCTCCTCGATGCTCTCGGGGCTGACGTTCTCGCCGTTGGAGAGGATAATCAGGTTCTTGATGCGGCCCACGATATACATGTAGCCTTCTTCGTCGAAGCGCACCAGGTCGCCGGTGCGTACCCAACCGTCTTCGGTGAGGGTCTCGGCTGTCTTCTCAGGCTCACCATAGTAGCCCAGGAAGGTGTTGTCGCCGCGATACCACAGCTCGCCGTCCACAACCTTCACCTCCTGCTCGGGGTAAATCTTGCCCACAGAAGTGGGTTTGGTCTTGACGTCGATGTTGCCGCTGGTCAGGTTGGCGCCCTCGGTCATTCCGTAGCCCTCGAAGAGTTTGATGCCGAAAGAGTCGAACTCGGCGATGAGCTTCGGCGGCACGTTGGCTGCACCGGAGATGATATATTGCAGGCGGCCGCCCAGGAACTGCGGGCCGTACATCTTCACCAGGCCGGCGAGAATCTCGCAGATACCGGGCACAGCCACCATGCAGGTAGGCCGGATGGCAGGAATCTTGGAAATGGTGTCCTTGATGTTGGGGCAGGCGGTCCACTGAGCGCCGATAAACAGCACGCTGAGCATAGAGCATACGATGCCGAATACGTGGCTTAAGGGGAGCACGTGTGCATACACGTGGCAGCCCAGGCGAGGGGTGGGGGCGTAGGCGCCGTTGAGCGCACCGCGCATCAGCGCCCTGTGGGGCAGGATTGCGCCTTTGGGAGCGCCGGTGGTGCCGCCGGTAAAGAAGATGGCTGCGGGGTCGTTTTTGTCAACCTCGGCAGCGGGGGCCGGAGCATCTGCGCAGTCGGCAATGTCAAATACCTTGCAGGGGACACCCTTAACGGTTTCCATGAAGGCTTTGCCTGCGGCCAGGGCTTTCACCTGGAACTTCATGCAGCAGCCTGCGATTGCAGGAGCGGGGAGCTGGCTGGGAAGCATCAGAGCCACATAGCCGGCGCTGGTGATGGCCAGGAACATTTCCACGGCATCGGGGGTGGTGCCGTCCAACACGGCCACGGTCTCGCCTTTCTTAAGGCCGAGATTATTCAATAAAGCGCGCTTGCGGGCGACGGTCTCGCACATCTGGCCGTAGCTTACGGTGCTGACGGTGTCGGACAGGGCCGGAAGGTCGCGCCACTTGTTTTCAATCCAATTTACAAATTCAGGAATAGTCGGGATATACTTCACCTGCGCGAGTTCTTCGGCAGAGAGCATACTCTTAAAGTAGTCTGTCATATCTGTATTTTTAAGTTTTTCAAAAAACGGCCACGAATTTAATAAAACTTTTTAATTCAAAGGCCCTTTTGCCAGCATATCTTTAACATCTTCCCAGCGGTAGTAGGGGCCGCCGGGCAGGCCGAGCAGGGTGGCCTCGCGCTCGTTGAGGTAGAATTTGACCAGCACGTCGCCGGCTTTGCCGCGGTAGAAAATAGCCTGCAGGTTGCCTGCAAAGGGCGAATAGAGGAAGCCCGGCCAGGTCTGGCTCTGCTCTGCCGTGAGCCTTTCGCCCACGCCCTTTATGCCCAGGCGGGCGCTGATGGCCAGCAGGTGGGTGTCGTGGCCAAAACGCAGGTCGGCGGCATAATTGCCCTTTTCGATAACCTCGTCTGCCTTGGTGACAAAGTCGTCCAGGAAGGCCTGCACCTGGGGCATTGCCATACGCATGGCCCCGAATTCTACAGAGTTGCACTGGCGCAGGTACATGGTCATGGCAAAGTTGACCTCGTGCCAGTAGATGTCGTCTTCGTTGAAGAGGCGAAGCAGAGTGTCGTCATAGCCGAATGCGCCGCTGGCGACGGCTATCATCAGGGTTTCGTCCAGGAAAGTCTTGCCCGAGACGACCAGTGCGAGGCCTTTGGCGGGGTCGGTGAACACACGCGCCAGGAAGGTGGCGGTGTCACGCGGGTGAGCCTCGCGGTTGGCGCGCAGAACGGGCTCCGACAGATTGCGGATTTCCGGGGTCTCGCCGCTGCTCATATATTGCATGAACTTCTCGCCCGTGTCCCAGCCGATGTCCAGCTTGTCGTCCCGTGAGAGCAGTTCGCCCGTAAATGCCGCCATCGAGATGATGCAGCGCGGGGTGGTGCTGGATACGGCCCTGATGCGGCGCTGCCCGCCGCGGAAGACTTTCTTGTATTTGTCATACATGCGCCGGGCTATCTGGCGGTGTTCCTGGGCGCCCAGCGGAGTAAGGCGGCCGCCCATGTCGTCGTAGCGGGCAAAGATGTCCTGTATTATTGCGCACGCCTTCTCGCCTTCCGCTGTCAGAAGGCCGGCGGCACTTGCCCTGCGGAACTTGTCGCTCACTGCTCGATAGCCGTCTGCGGGCCAGTCGCTGCGGGAGCCGTGGCGGCCATAGTGGCTAATGTAGAAAGGCTTGTATCCCCTGGGTGCAGGAGTCTCGGCGGCAGGCCGGTATTCATAGGGATTCAGCACGATTCCGGTGCGGAACAGATTTTCGTTGATGCTGGCCGCAAGCTG
>CACXHG010000205.1 GCA_902767355.1 uncultured Bacteroidia bacterium | reverse complement strand
GCCAGGGGTGAAGAACAACTTCAAGAAGAAGCGGTTATGGCGGCAGATGAAGTCCGTGAAATGGAAGATGCCAGCGACAGGGCTGCACTGTGGCGAGCCCTCGATGCTTTGCCAGCCGGCCGTCGTCGCATGCTTCTGATGCACAAACGGGACGGTCTTAAATATGCCGAGATAGCACAGAGGCTGGGAGTGAGTGAGGGCACTGTCCGCAATCAGATTTCACGTGCGCTCCAGACACTTCGCGGTCGGATAAAAAAGATTGTTCTTTATTTTTTTGTATAGCAAGTGTGAGTTTTTTGTTATTGCTACGTCTTATTGGTAAAACATATCGATAAGATTATGCAGGACAAGTTCGAAGAAGATCTAAAGTTTGTATTAGAACATTATGCAAAGGGGCGCTTTGATCCTGAAAAAGCCATTTGCCGATTCCATAAGACACAACATAGGCGTACTCCACGTCGCTGGTGGGCAGCGGTAGCTGCGGCCTTTGCTACGGTATTTGTCCTTTTTGCCGGAGGCTATAGCATATATACCATAAACCAGAAGGCCCAGAACTCGCAGTTAATGCCTGCCAACCAATCTGTTCCACAGGAGTCTGCTATCAAACTGTTCGTATTCGAAGATGCATCTTTGGAGGCCGTCCTCGATACTTTGTCAGCCCATTATGGCTACATAATAACTTCTGAATCATCAGGAAAGAGATTGACAGCGACATTTCCTGAAGATGATATCGATGTGATTGTCGCAGCGATAGAGGAGACCCTTGACGTAACAATAAGCATAGAAAGGTGAAGCGGCTTTTAGTTTTTGCATTTTTTATACAGGCTGCTCTGCCTGTCCTTGCTCAGAAACAGCAGACAGTCAGGGACGGTATGCAAGCTATTACTGACCGCTATGGGGTGTTTTTTGTATATGATTCGGATCTGGCGGTAGATCAGCCTTTTGCTGGTCAGTCATTAAAGAATAAGAGTCTTCCGAATGCCCTAAATGGGCTTTTTGATAACACAGGGATTGAGTGGATCCGCAAGGGGAAGTATGTCCTGCTAAAGGCGTCAAAGCCCACAGCGGTAATAGGAAGTGAAATAAGTAGCAGCCTTGATACCATTGCGGCGGCGTCCATTACCGGAAAGATAGACCGCGACATAAATTTTACACAGACAGGCCTTACTAGGATTGACGGCGCTGCGTTCAACCGGGCATACGCTGTCCTAAGTTCGCCGGATGTACTCAAGACTCTTCAGGTTCTGCCGGGAGTCGCGTCGGGGACAGAATTACTGTCCAATTTATATGTCCATGGTGGAGACGGCAATGACAACCTTTTTCTCCTGGACGGCGTTCCTCTCTATCAGGTCTGTCATCTCGGGGGCATCTTTTCTTCGTTCAATACAGATGTAATAGAGAGTCTCGATTTCTACAAAAGCGGTTTTCCGGCTAGATATGGCGGGCGCACATCGTCTGTAGTGGATGTCATCACACGGGTAGGTAGTTTCGAACGCTTCAAAGGGCAGGCGAGCATCGGTCTCCTGGAGGGCCGGATACAATTAGAAGGGCCTATAATCAAAGATAAATCATCTTTTAATGTCGCCCTTCGTCGTTCGTGGGCTGATGCAATAATGTATCCTGTGTGCGTTATTCAAAACCAAACAAAGCAGAAAGAAGGTTCAGCCAATTATTTTGAAAGATCGATGTTGCTATATTCATTCATGGACTTCAATGCCAAGCTGACTCATAAATTTTCTTCCAAAAATATACTCTCGGTAAACTTCTACTGGGGTAATGATTTTCTTAAAAGGGAAAATTCAATGTCGCGCATATATGATATTGAGCCTTATGGGGACTATTATGGTAAAGACTCTACCTGTCTTCGCCTTAATTGGGGCAATTTGCTTGCTTCGCTCAACTGGAATAAAGATATTTCAGATGATTTGGATATGAACATTGTGGGATTTTGGTCGGCAAGCAGGTCTATTATAAGATATTCCTTTGGTGAGGATGGTAACGGTAAGTGGCAGGATTCCTTTAACAATAGTAAGGGTGTTGCCAATCACAATGTGCTGGATGATATAGGTGCGACGGCCAATCTGAAGCTAAAGGTTGCGGACAGGCATCTGGTCCGCTTTGGCTTCAGTGGTATATGTCATTCATACAGACCGGATTATGTTTATTATGAGTCGGAAATTGTTAATGATGTCAATTATCTGGATTTGTTACAACAAGATACGGTACGGGCCGTTGGAGCAGAGATGAGTGTCTATGCGGAAGACGAGGTATCCCTTGCTCGCCGGCTCAAAGTGAATATAGGCTTAAGAAATACTCTATACGCAACATCATTAAAAGTCTGGAATTCCTTTGAGCCACGGCTGGCTTTAAAGTATCATTTTACCGATGGACTCAACGTAAAGCTCTCATACGCCCGGATGAGCCAGTTTTCGCATAGGATGGTGTCTACCTATCTTGATTTGCCCACTAATTGCTGGCTACCTTCTACTCCAAACCTTTCTCCCATAAGTTCCCATCAGTTTGCGGCTGGGGTGTATTCTCAACCGGCCAAGGATTTCCATTTCAATATAGAAGGTTGGTATAAAACGATGGACAACCTGGTGGAGTATTATGGCGACAATACATTCTTTCCACGCCTGAATAACTGGGAATCAGTTGTTTATGCGGGGCGGGGGCGGTCGTATGGTCTGGAAGCGGACTTCGGCTACGAAACAAAGAAGCTCGCGCTCAATGTCTTTTATACCCTTTCATGGAGCGAACGCCAGTTTGAGCGGATTTGCAGCGGCTGGTATCGCGACCGCAACGACAACCGCCACAAACTGACTTTGATGGCGAACTGGCGGGCAAGCAAGAACTGGGAATTGTACGCTGCCTGGAATTTTCACAGCGGCAACCGTATGACGCTGCCCACGCAATATGTGCAGCGCGTCTATGCAGATGGAACAGGATACTATGGGAGCTTCATGCCGCAGTGGCTATATGAAGAGCCCAACAATGCCGGGCTTCCGGATTACCATCGACTCGATTTTGGTGCAAATAAACACGGCATGACACGTCGAGGGCGCCAATATGTGTGGAATATAAGTGTGTACAATGTATATTGTCACCTGAATCCGGTTTTTGCCACCGTGGAACGGCAGGGGATTTCTCGACGCGATCCTGGTTTTGACCCCGGTTATGTTGCTTTTAAGGGTATAGGAACCAGCATTGTACCTATTCTCCCATCTTTCAGTTACAAATTGTACTTCTAATAATGAAAAAGTTTATTATCATATCATTTTTTGCCCTTGCGTTTGTGGCCTGTCAGCGAGATTTTGACATAGGATCCCCTACTGAAGAGAAGCTATGCCTGATATGCTTTCCTGGCCTGCGTGATACCACGATAATACAACTATATAGAACTGTTCCGATAGGCGGACGCTACGACGGAGACCCTCTGCTGAAAGATGCCGAAGTGGTTTTTTCTGTCAACGGGCAAACCCGGCCCGTGGAACAGGCCAGGGAAGCTGTAGGAAGTGTGCCAGCGGGCTGCTGGTTCGTGGCGGAGGCGCTCAGCCCCGGGGATGAGACGGAAATCACAGCAAAGATAGAGGGCGTAGCGCCCGTGCGTGCTTCAGCGAAGGTTCCAAACCTACCGCCAGCGTTTGAATATGGTTTGAGGGATAAAGAAGTGGAGGTTCGGTTTAATGACTCTTCCGGCAGCGGGGGCAGTTATGGTCTTGCCGTGCAGTGTGAGCAGTCATTGGAAATAGACGGGAAAATAACGGTAAGGACGAGGAATATGCAGCCATATACGGCGGCTGTCGGCACCCGGGAGATATCGGTGATGAAAGATTACTATGATGCGGGTTTTACCGGATGGTCGCTATGGCCGTCAAGAACCGCATATTATGGTGTGAGGGTCTGGCCGACGAGCGACTTAGGCGGTACTGTAGTAAAGTTGTCCATGATGTTAGCCTCCGCCAATTTCAACTCAAACTTAGACATTGATTATGAGCCGGAACACGAAGGGGCAATAGAGAAGCGTCGCTACAAGGTGCTCTTATACCATTTCTCCGAAGAATTCTGCAAATATATGGCGGCGCTGGACCATCAGGCTAATAATGCCTATGCTTCCTATGGCATTGTACCGATGATGCCGTCTTTTTCTAATGTTAGCGGCGGCTGCGGTGTTTTCGCCGGCTGGAGCGTCCGTGAATCTGAGTGGTTTGAAAATGCTAATCTTAAATAAATATTATTATGAATAAGCGCCAAATTCTTTTGCTTATATTTCTGGTAATCGGGTTTACTGGTTGCCAGAAGCACTGGGAATATGTGCAGAATGTCCCGTATCAACGTATTTATCTCCCCAGTATTATTGAGACGCAAATTGGGTACGACAACGTGGAGCTAATGCCTGTCTGTAATGGCTACGACGAGTCCAAGGATGCAGAGAGCAGAGCCTTTTACAATGCTTTGGATACAAGTCTGTTCTTTTCTGGCAGGCTAAAAAAAACACCTGCGCATTTGAAATACATGGATTTTTGGTGTGCAATAGATTTGCGAATATCCACCATAGAGATAATTACTACGGAGGATTATGACGATGAGCATCCTGCAGGGTCGTTATTGAATGATCTCTGCCAGATATGGTATACCTATAAGCATTGTAGAGTTGCACGTCCGCTAGCTGACATAAAATACGGGGCATTAATGCTTACAGACTACTATCCCCTCAATCCGGACGCGAATGGTGCCGCCCTGCCAATAAACATTCATTTGCGTTCAGCGCAGGTGCCCGATTTAAAAGTTTATCCTGATTCGGAAGTCAACAAGTATGATGATTATAAAGATTTCCAACCTTTCCCGAAGATAGAAGTCCGTATTTCAGATGCCTTCGGCCGTGAGTTTGTCGCTAGGACGGAGGATAATGATTAACTTGTTCGACGCCTGATGGTACTCTCCTTTTCGGCAATCAAGAGCGGGATATCCCATTCGAAATGCGGCAGGATGGCCATCGCTTCCGCTCTTATCCCCGATTTTGAGCTCAAGAGCGGGTCAGCATCGGCAGGAAAGCTTCAGTCGGCCTGTGTGTCCGCTCTTGATTGCCGGGGTTCAGGCCAGGGTCATAGGCTTGAAAGGATGGAGGCTGCAGGGAATGGAGCTTTTCTTCATGCTGCACGTTAACCACGTCGCAAAAAAACATAAGTCCAAT
The DNA here is from genome assembly GCA_902767355.1 of uncultured Bacteroidia bacterium. Taxonomy (GTDB): domain Bacteria; phylum Bacteroidota; class Bacteroidia; order Bacteroidales; family UBA932; genus Equibacterium. Next base: position 10,980 of record CACXHG010000205.1, on the reverse strand, counting down.
GCTTTCCTCAGCCTTTCTTCCGAATTCTATTCAGGTATAAGTGTCTTCAGCTATTTGTATATTAAGTAATATTCACTAACTTTGGTAAGCGCCAAACCTTTTGCTATGAGATACCTCCGAATAACCTTTATAGTGTTCTTCTTGCTGCTCTGCTATAGCGTTTCAGCCCAGATACATCACCAGTATTCCCACGATGCGGCGGGCAACATGACTTCGCGGACATATCAGGCAAACGCTGGGGCAAAGAACGGGTCGGCAGAGAGAGCAGATACTTTAAAGGTAGAAGAACCCGGCAATGGCTTTCAAGATAATGCAGAAGAAGATTCGCTGAGTTCATCTCTTTGGCAAACGCATAAACAAATATACGTCAGGCGTAACTCGGTGGGACTTACTTCTGAATAGTTGTGTTGGTCATACTTCAAGGGCTTTATGGAGAGCTGGAGTTCCGAACAGATATTTGTTCCTCCCGCACTTATTAAATGCTCAATTAATTATTAGGCAATTAGGGATTTATTCAAGTCCGTACCTTTATCAAATTCCATAAAAAGCAGAGCAATGAAGAAGATATTTATAATGGCATTTTTAGAAATATTAGCATTTAGCTGTTCCCCCTGTCACAAATGCAATTCTAATAACAGCGACATGAGTATGCGCGTCTTAGGGCGAGAACACGAATTACAGGTGCGTAATTTTTCAGAAATCCCCCAAGATGTACTGGATAATCTGGATAAAATGGGAATGGACAGTTCTTTAGTACTCAATGAATATGAGGGAAGGTATTTTAACTGTATCTTTAATATAGATCCGCAAGATTTTAGTTTTGTCGGTAAAACAGTCGGTTTTACAACAGACAAGATAGATTATTTTAAGGACACATACGAGCGGTTTTGCTGCAACTCTACACCCGTTGGCGGTAGTGGTGTGTATATTTTCAATGCTACTCAAAAAGTGGAGAGTGGCGGCTACGATGCTTTTATTACTATGTGGAGTAAATTTGCAATCCCAATAGAAGAAGTCGTTAAAAGGCTGAAAAAATAGTCGTTAACACTTCGGGAGGGATATGAGATACAAAAACGGGGGAAGAGTCTCTACCTTCTCCCGTTTTTAAAGCGAGTGAACTATAGTCTTACTCGCTGATGATCTTGACTTCGAGCACGAGCACGCGCTCGCGAACCTGATCCCAGTCGATGAAATAGATGAAGCCGAAATCGCCGAGGCTCAGCACGCCGTCGTCTATCATCAGGGTCTTCTTTCACACATGATAACAATATCAAGTATTCTGGGTTTAAGGATATATATGATTTTAATGTCTCCGGAGCAACACGTCCATTTTATGGTAATTTATTAACGAGAATTGGCGGTTTGCTACACGGTAGTGCATTTAATGTTTTTTACAATAAACACATTTTTTAATGAAATTCAGGCCTTTACTTATCATAACACTGTTGTTAATCGGAATCAGCGAAACTTCTTGCAAAAGAACACCAGAGTCTATTATTCGTGATACGTTTAGTATAGATCTATCAACAATTGATCACGAGGTATTATATTTCCGAGAACATTGGTTCTTAAATGGTGATGGCGAGATTGCAATTGATTTACAATTCAGTGAGGGTTTACCCGATAGATATATTGACCTTATCTTACAGAGGGGTGGTCAACCTTTGCCCATACCACATAATGTACCATTATATCTTAATGCCGAATCGGCTGTCATAGAGAATAAACTATCGGGATTATATATTTTATGGGATATGTCTATGGGTGATACTTTATTTTGGGACTATTGCCTGCTAGTTTATGATTATGACACGAAACAATTAAGCGTCAGGATTCAATGCAAGTAATTATCTTATTCCAATAGTACCATGACGTTCCGGCGCGGCACGGCTTGTTTATGCGGATAAAAGTTGTAACTTTGAAGATAGGTAAATCTCAAGCTATGAAACGTATATTGTTTGTTGCCGTAGCAATGCTGTTCTGCCTGGCGGCTTCGGCTCAGGTTAAGGGTGATAAATATGCCGGTCTGTCTATGGGCGCGGCGGTCCAGAGCACGTCGAAAACTATCGGTGGGTCAAACTCGGTGTCCCTTGCAGCGCAAACCGAGATCGGTCTGTTCCTGGCCGATAATCTTCGCCTAGGCATAGGCGTGGGAGGCGGGCTTCAGAAAAGCGGCGAGAATACCACGGTCAGTTTCGTTGTCAACCCGGCTTTGGCATATTATTTCAAACTGGGCGAACGCTCATATTATACGCCGGAGATAGGCTTTTCGTGGGAATCGGGCAATGCGTTGGAGTCGGTTCCGTACAACGGGTGGTCGATGTATGTGGATTTTCTCTCGTTCGAATTCCGCATCAGCGACTCTATGGCCATGGCCTTTAGCATGGGTCGCATGTCAACTGTCTGGCTCAATGTGCTCGGCACCACCGGCAACCAGTTTAGTCTAATGCTCAACAACGGTTCCCTCGGCTTGCGTTACTACCTCTAAGATTACCGCTCCGGGTGGTATTTGAGGATGGATTCCTGCCACTTGGCGGTGTCGATGTGGGTGTAGATTTCTGTGGTGAGGATGGATTCGTGGCCGAGCATCTGCTGGACCACGCGCAGGTCGGCGCCGTTTTCTACCAGATGGGTGGCGAAGGAGTGGCGGAAGGTGTGGGGCGAGATTTTCTTGCCGATGCCGGCGGCCGCGGCCTGCTCGTTTACGATGGTGAATATCATCTGGCGGGTGAGGCTGCGGCCGCGGCGGTTCAGGAAGAGCGTATCTTCGAAGCCGCGTGCCACGGGCAGGGTGCGGCGCTGGTCCAGATACAGGTTAACGGCCTTGACGGCATATTCGCCCACGGGAATAAGCCGCTGCTTGCTGCCCTTGCCCAGAACCCGTATGAAACCTTCATCGAAGAAAAGGTCGCTGATTCTGAGGTTTATAAGCTCGCTCACGCGCAGTCCGCAGGAGTAGAGCATCTCCAACATGGCGCGGTTGCGGTGGCCTTCTTTCTTGCTCAGATCCACTGAATTGAGTATGGCCTCGACCTCTTCTACGCTGAGCACCACCGGCAGGTATTGCTGCATTTTTGGCGAATCCAGCATGTCGCAGGGCGAGGCGTCGAGCCGGCCTTCGCGCACCAGAGAGTCGTAGAAAGATTTTATGGAGCTGATGGCGCGGGCCTGGCTCCGCTTGGAGATGTCGTTCCCTGCCAGAAAGCCTATATACCGGCACAGGTCGTCGCCGCTGGCTTTTTCGGGGGCCGGCACATCGCTTTCTGCCAGAAACGTCAGCATGCGGGCCACGTCGGACGAGTAGCTCTCTATGGTGTTGGGCGACATGCTCCGCTCGAAGCGCAGGAAAGAGCGGTAGTCGGCAAGGATATCGGTGAAGCTAGCTTGCGCCATGGTTTTTCTTGTATTCGGCGCAGAAGGGGGCCAGGCCGCATTTTGCGCACTGCGGCTTGAGGGCCTTGCACACGTAGCGGCCGTGCAGTATGAGCCAGTGGTGCGCCGTGGGCCGTTTCTCGGCCGGGATATTGGCCGTCAGGTCTTTTTCCACGGCAAGCGGGGTGGTGCCTCGGCTAAGGCCAAGGCGGCGCGCAACCCTGAAGACGTGGGTGTCCACGGCAATCACCGGATTGTCCCAGAGCACGCTGGTGACCACGTTGGCGGTCTTGCGGCCCACTCCGGGCAGTTTCTGCAGCAGCTGCACATCGTCCGGCACCTCGCCGCCGAAGTCGCTGACCAGCATCCTGGCGGCATCTATCAGGTGCTGCGTCTTGCTGTTGGGGTAGGAGACGGACTTGATGTAGGGCAGGACCTGGTCGAAAGTAGCCGCCGCCATGGCTTCTGCCGTGGGGTAGGCCCCGAACAGGGCGGGGGTCACCATGTTCACCCGCTTGTCGGTGCACTGGGCCGACAGTATGACCGCCACCAGCAGCTGCCAGGGGTTCGCGAAGTGCAGCTCCGGCTTGGCAACGGGCATGTTCTGCTCGAACCAGCCCACTACATCTGCATATATCTTTTTCATAAAGCCTTAGAAATCCAGATCGATGATCTCCTGCTCCGTGACTATCTCGTGGCAACTGTTGTTCTGGCACACGAACACGCGGCCAGGATATTTGCTCAGCAAGGCGGTGTTGTGCGTCACTATGACCATTGCCGTTTCCCGCTCCCTGTTGATGCTCCTGAGCAGGTCCATAATGCCGGCAGTGGTCTCGTTGTCCAGGTTGCCGGTGGGCTCGTCGGCCAGTATCACCTCCGGCTTGTTCAGCAGGGCCCGGGCTATGGCCACGCGCTGCTGCTCGCCGCCGGAGAGCTGGTGGGGCATCTTGTGGGCCTTGCTGGTCAGGCCGACCTCTGAGAGAACCTCGCTGATGCGCGCCTTGCGCTCCGCCTTGTCTTTCCAGTCGGTGCTGCGCAGCACGAAGTCCAGATTTTCCTCTACGGTGCGGTCCATTAGCAGCTGGAAGTCCTGGAACACTACGCCCAGGGAGCGCCTTAGGTATGGTATTTGCTTGCGTTTAATGCCTATGAGGTTGAATTCGCCCACGCGGGCCTTGCCCGTGTTTACGCGGTTCTCCGCTGTGAAAGACCGCAGGATAGAGGTCTTGCCGCTGCCGACCCTGCCGGTAAGATAGACAAAGTCGCCCCGGTTCAGGACAAAGTTGAGGTCGGCGATAACCAGGCTGTCGCCGTTGTTGATATCGACGTGCGAGAATTCGATCAGAGGTGTATTGTCATCCATAGTAAGGCAAATTTAGAAAAATTGGATTAATTTTGGGCATGCGTAAAAAACTAATGATATCCGCGATTGTGCTGCTGATGCTGCCTTTCGCACAACGCTCTGGAGCACAGGTGCTTGGCAACGAAACTTATGCCGAGCGGCTGGAACGTGCCAAGGAGTTGTATAACAGCGGGATGTATGTTTCCGCCGAAAAGGATTTGGACGAGCTTGCCGCAGACCTGCCGGACAAGCGTTCGCTGCTTTATTCCGAAGTCATGGCCAACAAGATCATGTGCGCCATAGCCTTGGGCCGCAGCGATGTGGACGGGCTGGTGAGAAACCTGGAGGTGGATTTTCCCAACGACCCGCAGCTGGCGGTGCTCAAGATGAACCTGGCGGACGCCAAGTTCGACAGCCAGGAATACAACGAGGCGCTGATGATGTACGAGCGCATACAGCCCGGCCATCTCTACCGCAGCGCCCTGACCCCCTTCTATTTCAAGAAGTCTTATTGCAGCATCTACGCCGGAAAGTACGATGCCGCCCTGGAAGGCTTCCAGAAGGTGATCGGGCGGCCCCAGTCGCAATATACCTATCCCGCCATATACTATTCCGGCTATGTGAACTATCTGGAGAAGCGTTTCGAAGATGCCTATGCCTATTTCGAGGTGGCCCGGAAGGACTCCCGCTTCACCCAGCTGTCGGACTACTATATGGTCGAGTGCCGCTTCATGATGAAGGACTACGACTATACCATAGAAAACGGTCCCAAGCTCTACGCCTCTGCCAACAAGCAGCAGAAGGCTGACCTGAGCCGCATGGTGGCCGAGTCCTACTTTGGCAAGGGCGACAACCACGAGGCGATGCGCCACCTGAAGCAGTATCTCGCTTCCGGGATAAACGTGACCCGCAAGGACCGCTATTTCTATGGCGTGCTGGCATACTCGCTGGGCGACATAAACGCAGCGGTCGATGCCCTGGGCGAGGTGGCCGGCAGCACCGACGCCATCGGCCAGAGCGCATATTATTACCTTGGCAACTGCTATCTGCAGCGCCGCAACAAGGTCTCGGCGCTGGAATCCTTCCAGCTGGCCTCGGAGCTCGACTTCGACCCCATGGTCAAGGAAGACGCGCTGTTCAATTATGCCAAGCTAAGCTTCGACGTCAATTCTGACATGTCGGTTTTCCGCAAATATGTGGAGCGCTATCCCAAGAGCGGCAAAGACGATATAATAGATTCCTATGTGGCGGCATCTTCGCTGGCTGACAAGGATTACGAGGGCGCTATCGAAGCCCTCCACCGGATAGGCAAACCCACCGCGGCCGACCGCTCAAACCTGCAGAAGGCCCTGCTGCTGCGCGCCGTGGAACTGATAAACAACGGCGGCTACCGCAGCGCGGCCTCACTTCTGGAAGAGGCAGTGGGGCTGGATGCGAACCAGATGACCACCAATGTGGCAAAGTTCTATCTGGCCGACTGCGACTACCACCTGGGCAATTACAAGGCGGCCCTGAACGGTCAGAATTCGCTGCTGATGACGCCTTCGTTCATGGCCACCGAACTGGGCGACCAGCTCAACTACAATCTGGGCTACACCCACTTCAAGCTGGGCGACTTCGCTTCCAGCACCAACTACTTCAGGCAGTATCTGGACAGTTCGCTGGAGCACGGCGCGACCCTCGACAAGGATGCCGGGGTGCGGCTGGCCGACTCGTATTTCATGCAGAACAAGTATGGCGACGCCGCCCGCGAATACGAGCGGGTGGCCCGTCAATATACCGATGGCGACCTGTATCCCTGGTATCAGGCTTCGCTGGCCTACGGCCTGTCAGGCAACGAGACAAAGAAACAGACCGTGCTGGAGTCGGCGATCAGGCAGAACCGCAATTCGCCGCTCTACAACATGACGCTCTTTGAGCTGGGCCGCAGCTATGTGCAGCAGGGCAAGAGCGAAAAAGCCAAAGGGGTGTTCGGCGAGCTGATCAACTCCCGCGACAGCCTCTATTACGGCAAGTCGCTGCTGGAGATGGCCATGATCAACTCCAACGCCGGCAATTATCAGCAGGCGATTTCTTATTACGACAAGGTGGTCCGTCAGCTGCCCCGCAGCGAAGAGGCCCGCAACGCCCTCGCCGGCATGGAGAGCATCTATGAGCTGCAGAACCGGCCGTCGGAATATCTGGCCTATCTGGACAAGGTCGGAATGTCCGGCATCAAGACCGAAGGCCAGAAGGAGGATATGATTTTCCATGCAGCAGAGCAGATTTTCCTCTCCGGAAAGAATACCGAGGCGGTGCGCGCACTGCGCTCATATATAGAGAATTATCCCGAGGGAGCCAATGTTTCCAAAGCCTATTACTACATGGCGGAGGCCTACCGCAAATCGGGCCGCAAGGAGTTTGCGTCCGATGCTTATGAGAAGGCGATCGCCGGCCCCCATGCCGATTTTACCGAATCGGCGACGCTCAGCTATGCCGATATAAACTACGACCTCGGCCATTGGGACAAGGCTTCGGCTGCCTACGGCAGGCTTCTGGAGATAGCCGCCGGCGACGAGACCCTCCAGCGGGCTCACCTGGGCGTGATGCGCTCCGAGTATGGCGGGCGCCACTATATGAAGGCCATCAAGGAGGCTGACAAGCTGCGTCAGAGCAGCAATGACCCCGCGGCGCTCCGTCAGGCCGACTACATCACCGCCAAGAGCTACATAGTGCTCGGCAACCGCGAGGCAGCCAGGCCGCTGCTCAAAAACCTGTCGTCGGACGTAGATGACGCCATCGGGGCCGAGAGTGCGTATATCCTGATAGAAGACACCTATAACTCCGGCAACTTCTCCGAGTTGGAGAACATGGTCTATGAGTTTTCCGACAAGAAGACCGACCAGGTTTACTGGCTGGCCAAGAGTTTCATCGCCCTGGGCGACTCTTTCGCCGACAGGGGAGAGTGGGAGCAGGCCAAGGCCACCTGGCAGAGCATAGCCGACAACTATAAGTCCACCGGCAAGCAGGACGATGTCCTGGAGCAGGTCGAGATGCGTCTTTTGAAGGTACAAAACAAGAAATCAAGCAAGTAGATGAAAAAGATATTGACTATAGCCGCAGCGTTGTTGCTTTGCGGCGCAGTGTATGCCCAGATTGACCCCACCGTGGAGGTCAGCCGGCACTACAAGGTTAATATAGCGGATATAGAACGCCCCCAGATAAACGACAACAGCGTGGCGGACTCCCTGCAGAAGTTCGACGTGGATTTCGACTACTCCATATTCGACCGCCCCTATACCGACCTGTACGAGTTCTCTCCTTATCAGACCGACAGCATCCAGAAGGTGGTGCGCCGCCGCCCGCCCGTGGTCATGGCCCAGGTGGGAAGCCAGTTCCCGTTTGCTCCGGAGCTGCTGCTGCGTTCGCAGCTGGTCACCCGGCCCAGGCTCAACATAGGCATCAACGCCGATGTCAACGCCGCTGCCTGCGATCTGGATTATCTGGGAGAGGAGAAAGCGCTTGGCGCCGGCCGCCTCAAAGCCGATCTGAGCGCCGGTCTCAAACATGCCTGGAACACCGGCGAGATGACTCTGATGCTGGATTACAAGACCGATGCATATTCCGATGAATACCACGGCAACCAGTTGAATCACGGCATCAACTCGATGGCCCTGGATTTTAACGTGGCCAGCGCCAACCCCAAGGAGGGCGAGGTGTATTACAATCTGGATTTCAACTATGTCCTGGCAGGCAAAAGCCTGAGCGGCCTTGCAGCTATGGATACTCTCTATACCAACTCCAAGATGTCGGTACGGGGCACCATAGGCTCTTCTTTCGACAAGCACCGGCTATATGTGGACATGATTTATCAGAACGCCATCTCCGGGCGGGATGACAACAAGGTAAACGTGGGCCTGCTGGAGTTTGTGCCGACCTACGAGTATGCCCAGAAATTCTTCAAGATTCGCGCCGGCGCCCGCTTTGGCAATAAATACATTGCCGACGATGCCGCCACCACCATTCATCCGGAGCTTGACGTCAAGGTAGAATTGCTCAGGAATACCCTCTGGCTGCGCGGGGTGCTGTCCGGCGGCAACGAGCTCAACTCCCTGGTGGACTATATCTACGATGCCCCCTGGCTTTGCAACGGCCTTGGAGGTAAAGAAAATGCGGCATCCGACGCCATCGGCATCCGCAACCTGGAGAGCAAGATCTCCATCGAAAGCATCATTGCCGGAAGGTTTGCCTTTGCTCCGTTTGTGGCCTACAACAATTACAGCAACAAGATGCAGTTCGCCACCAGTTTCGTGGAGACCGGCCTGCCGATTCTGCTCCCCGTGTATTCCAACTATGCGGTGACCCAGCTTGGTTTCGAGACTTCCTGGAAGTCCAAGGACCTTACCATAAGCGGCAACCTGGTCCATAACAATGCCTACACGGGCACCGAGGAGGCTGTGAATATGGTGCCCCAGTGGCAGTTCGAGGCCTCGATGGAGTACAATCTCAAGCGCCGGCTGTTCCTGAATGCGGCCTACACCTATCAGAGCCCGAGGCAGAGCTGGGGCAAGGAGATTCCCGATTATTCCGACCTCTCCGTCGTGATAACCGGGGTTATCAACCGCCATTTTGCAGTTTATCTCAAGGGCGGCAACTTACTGGACAATGCCAATTACCGCTTCTACGCGATCCCCGAGTTGCCCCGGAACCTGGGCGGTGGCCTGCGCATCAATTTTTAGCGTTTAAAGGACTTTTTCCCGAGGTTTTTCCGTTGTTTTTTCGTATCTTTGTATGATTAGATACGAAGATATGACACAGCAAGAAGAAGCACTTAAGAATCAAGAAGCAGAGAATTATTCGGCCGACAGTATCCAGGTCCTCGAAGGGCTTGAGGCTGTGCGTAAAAGGCCGTCAATGTATATCGGCGATGTTTCGGCCCGCGGTTTCCATCATCTGGTTTATGAGGTGGTGGACAACTCTATAGACGAGGCGCTGGCCGGTTTCTGTACAGATGTAGAAGTTTCCATACTGGAAGGCAATTCCATACGCGTGAGCGACAACGGCCGCGGTATTCCCGTGGGTATGCACGAAAAAGAGCATCGTTCCGCCTTGGAGGTGGTGCTGACGGTGCTGCACGCCGGAGGTAAGTTCTCCAAGAACAGCTATAAGGTTTCCGGCGGTCTGCACGGCGTGGGCGTCAGTTGCGTCAATGCGCTGTCCACCATCTGACCGCAGAGATTCACCGCGAGGGCAAGGCCTTTATGCAGGAATATTCCAAGGGCAAGCCGCTCTACAGTGTCAAGGAGATAGGCCCCGCGTCCGACACCGGTACCATCATCACCTTCCATCCGGACCCGGAGATTTTCTCGGTTTCGGTGTATGATTATAACACCATCGCCGACCGTCTGCGCGAGCTGGCCTACCTTAACAAAGGCGTGCGACTGACGCTGCGCGACGAGCGCCCCCGCACCGACGAGGAGGGCAACCCCATTGCCGAGCCCCGCACGGATGTGTTCTATTCCGAGACGGGTCTGGTGGAATTCATCGACTATCTGGACAGCAACCGCGAAAAGCTCTGCGAGAGCGCCATCCATCTCGAAACCGACAAGGTCATCCCCATCGAGATTGCTATGCAGTACAACACCGGATTTACCGAGAATGTACACTCCTATGTCAATAACATCAATACCATAGAAGGTGGTACTCACCTGAGCGGTTTCCGCCGCGGTCTCACCACCACCCTCAAGAACTATGCAGAGAAAAACGGTTTCCTTGAGAAACTCAAGTTCGACCTGGACCCCAGCGACTTCCGTGAGGGTCTGACGGCCGTCATCTCCGTCAAGGTGGCCGAGCCCCAGTTCGAGGGCCAGACCAAGACCAAACTGGGCAACAGCGAGGTTATGGGTCTTGTGTCCACGGCAGTGAGCCAGGCGCTTGAGGCCTATCTGGAAGAGCATCCCAAGGATGCCCGCCTGATTGTGGAGAAGGTGATTCTGGCCGCAACGGCCCGCCACGCCGCCCGCAAGGCCCGCGAGCTGGTTCAGCGCAAGACCGTCATGTCCGGCGCCGGCCTGCCCGGCAAACTGGCGGACTGCAGCAGCCGCGACCCCGAGCAGTGCGAGATTTTCCTGGTCGAGGGAGACTCCGCAGGTGGAACGGCCAAGGTCGGCCGCGACCGTATGTTCCAGGCCATCCTGCCGCTCAGGGGTAAGATTCTGAATGTGGAGAAGGCCATGGAGCACCGCGCCTTCGAGAGCGAAGAGATTCGCAATATCTACACCGCGCTG
>CACXHG010000204.1 GCA_902767355.1 uncultured Bacteroidia bacterium | reverse complement strand
GTATGACCTGAACACCCGCCGCATGCGCACCCTGACCCATCGTACCCGCTATTTCAACCCGGCATATTCTCCCGACGGCAATATGGTCTCTGTCACGGAATACCTGCCCGCAGGGGGGTCACAGGTGGTGCTTCTGGACTCCGACAAGTTCAAAGAGCAGGCGGCGATTCCCGCGCCCGGCGGCGGACAGATCCACAACACGGCCTGGCTGGGCGGGCGAATATATGCCGATGCCATTCTCGGGGACGGCCAGTGGGGGCTTTATTCCCGCCCCGCAGACGATCCTGCGGCCGCCTGGGAGGTGGAGATAGAGCCGCAGACCCGCAAGATTATGCACCTGCAGACGGTAGGCGGCCGGCTGATGCTGGAGAGCGACGTGGATGGAATAACCAACATTTTCACCTATGACCCTGCCCGCCGCACCCTCGCAAAGGTGACAAATGCCCGCTTTGGCGCATTCGACGCCCACTTTGACGGCGAGAGCGGCACGCTCTACTATTCGGACTACGACCACCGGGGTTATATGCCGGTCAAGGCTGCCCGCGGCGATCTGCTCTGGGAAGATTCTTCGTTTGACGATCCGTATATATTTGCAGAGGCGGAGCGCTTTGCCGCCCAGAGCGACAGCGTGGTCGGCGCAATATCGCCTGAAGCGGCCGCCGCGCTTCGCGCAAAGGTGGACTCGCTGCCCGAGCGCAACTTCTTCAAGCCGCTCAACTATTTCAACCTCCATTCCTGGGGCCCGTTCTACGCAGGCGTGTACAGGATAATGAATATGAGCTACGACCATATCTACCAGCTGGTGTCGCCGGGAGCGACGCTGATTTCGCAGAACAAGCTGGGAACGGCGGTCTCCATACTGGGCTATTCCTATCACGACCATCGCCACGCCGGGCACTTCAACTTCCAGTACAGCGGCTTGTGGCCCATATTCGAGGTCAACTTAGATTTCAACGACCGCGCAAAGCGGCAGCTGGACTACACCGGAATGCTTCAAGGCGGCGATGTGGTCATAAAAGATACTCCGGATCCGGCGCTGGATGTCATGGGCGCCGTTTACACCAAGATAAACCTCTCGCGGGGCGGCTGGCAAAGCGGCATACTGCCCCGGATAGAGTTCAAGACTTCCACAGACGAGTACCTGCAGGGGGGTAAGTCCCATGTGGGCGGCGATGTAATTGCCGGGGTGCGCTATTACTCCATGCTTCCCAAGACCCGTCAGAACCGCATGCCCCGCCTGGGCATCGGCGCCGAGGTCAAGGGGGCTTACCAGATGGGCGCATACGAAGGCATAGGCAAGGCTGTTTACGGCTACGCCTACGGCTATCTGCCTGGCTTTACGCTGGAGCAGGGCATAAAGCTTACAGCATCCGCCCAGAAGCGCTTCGACGGCAATATGACCCCGGATGTCCTGAAGAACCTGGCTTCGCTGCCGCGCGGCTACAAGGGCATCCCGCTCAACGATTATTTCAAGGTGACGGCAGATTATTCCATCCCCATAGCCGTAAATGACTGGCATCCTGTGCCCATACTCTTTTATCTGATGCGGGTAAACGCAGTGCCGTTTGTGGATTATGCGCAGAACCGTACGCCCGTGGGCGAGGTCCAGAACCTGATTTCCTACGGTTCGGTGCTCACCATGCAGTGCCACATCTTCCGCATTGGCTGGGCTGTCGAGATCGGTGGCCGCTTCAGCCGCTATCTCGACCTGGACGGCAAGTGGAAAACCCGCGCCGAATTCGTCACCGGCGTCGGGTTATAATACTGGGGCGCTGCCCCAAACCCCTGCTTTGCCGGAGGTAGTGGAGCGTAAATGGCTGTGTGTGAGGTTTTTACTAAAAGTGCCTCCCCCTTAAAATGGGAGAGGCACTTTGTGCTATGCATTATCTATCAAGATGTTAAGCTCCACAGGGGCCCTGGCAGTGTTATTGGACTTGGAAGAGGTTGCTGAGGTACTGCATCAAAAAGTCGGTGGGGACGTCCTTGAGCAGCACGCGTTTTTCTTTGTCCAGCAGATAGACGCTTGGGATGGCCCGCAGGTTATAGAGCGGGGTGTTGTTCACGGCCAGCAGATGGTCGTAGCCGTTGAGCCAGTTCTTGGGATAGATTTCCGAATATTTGATCCATTCGCCCAGGTCTTCGTCGGGATAGATGTTGGCCACGGCCAGGCGCTTGGCCTCGATAAGGCCGTCTATGCCGGGGAACTGCTGCAGGCTCTCCATGACCTCGCGGCAGTTGGGGCAGCCGGGGTTGCTGAAAAACAGTATGGTATATTCGGCATCTATGCCGTAGACGCTCTTGGTGCGGCCGTTGCGCAGGGTGAAAGAAAAGTCGTTGGCCTTCTCTCCCAGGCGGTTGAGGCAAAATCGCGGCAGGTCCCTTTCCGCCCGCTGCCGCTCGCTATCCGTAGAAAGGCTGCTGGAAATGCGTTTTTCCAGCAGGGGGATGCAGAATTCCTCGTTGCGCCAGGGCGAGTTGGGGTCCTGCAGGATGTGGTAGTACATATCGGTCACATTGCCCCACAGAGTGCCATCCGGAGCGTCCAGCTGAGCCTTTTCTGCCTTGTCCAGCATAGTGCGGCAGGCGTCCAGGCCCTTGGCAACGCTCGCGCCTCGCAGAAAGAGCGCAAACTGATAGAATATCTCTTCGAAGGCCTGCTGGCTGAAGCCGCGCACCAGGCTGGTATCCTGCACGCCGGGCCTGTCTTCGGAGAAGAATTTGTCCCAATAGTGGGTGGTGATATAGTCCAGGGCTTCCTGGTTGTCGCCGACCATGGCAGGGACTTCCGGCATTTCATAGCGGTTGTCGGCGGGGTTACCGGCCTTGGTCTTGGCCACGGCCTTTGCAGGGGCATTTTTAGCCCCGTTTGAGCGGCAGCCGGCCGCCAGCGGGAGAATCATAGCCGCCAGGGCAAAGGCGGCCAGAATGCGGTTTATTTTACGCATAGCGGGCAGTTCTTCAAAACAACTTCTATCCAACCAGCCAGACCATCACGTGGCGCTCGAACACCATGTATTCCAGTTCGAACTCCATCTCGGTACCATCCTTGTGGGTGAACACGGCCTCTATCTCACCCTCGTCGCGGGGGGTGAACTTCTCTATCTCTATCTGCTCGGCGTAGTCCACGTCCAGCAGCGACATCCTCTTGAATATGGCTTCCTTGGCGCTCCAGATGATGGCCAGCTGCAACTTGCGGTTGTGGTCGCTCAAATCCTCTTTCTCCTCTTCGGACAGCACCTTTTTCTCCACGGCAGAGAAGTCGCGGTCCAGGGACTCGATGTCTATGCCCAGAGCTTCGTCTCGATGGGTGATGATGGCCACGAAACGGTCTGAGTGCGAGATGCTTATCTCCTGAGCAGAATTGTGCAGGAACGGGCGGCCGTTGTCGTGGTGGCCCAGATAGACCTTGTCGTCGAAAATCTCGCCCAGCAGGGCGCGAACTGCCAGTCGCTCCTTGCGGCGGGCTTCGCTGCGGATCATGCTCAACTCTTCCAACTCATTGTTGGGGATAGAGCACATGTCCATGAGTTCCTGCTCTGTCTCGGTTATCTCCCAGACATAGATGGTTGCTTCGTTTTCAAGTTCTTTTTTGAGGAATAATGCCATATAAAAGGGTTTAAGGCCGCATCCCGGCTGTCGGGAGCGACTTTATGTTTGCGTATGAATTATGGGCAACACGTGGGCGACAATGGCCGTCGGGGGCGCTGTCGTTCACTGAAGGAGTAAGGTTGCAACTCGGAGGCTGTTCCACGTGTTGAATAAGCTTAATTGATTATCGTTGAGATACGAGGATTCGAACCTCGACAGACAGAACCAAAATCTGTAGTGCTACCATTACACCATATCTCAATG
>CACXHG010000203.1 GCA_902767355.1 uncultured Bacteroidia bacterium | reverse complement strand
TTCATTTTTGTAGCGGGGGAAGGATTCGAACCTCCGACCTCCGGGTTATGAGCCCGACGAGCTACCAGCTGCTCTACCCCGCGGTGTGATTTGGGAGTGCAAAGGTAGCAAAAAAATCCGAAATGCAAAATTATTCCCTAATAAAGCATCTCCACGTCGTCTATCCAGAGCCGGCTCTTGGACGATCCGGTAAAATAGTCGCCGAGGCGGCTTGAGGCAAAAGCCACGATTATGTGCGTGGGGCGGCGCGAGACATCCTTATAGCTTATGGGAATTTCCAGCTGCATCCATCCATTTTCGCCGGTGGCGACTACCTGCGGCATCCCGGTCCAGGCGGGAGAAGACATCGCGGCAGCAAACTCGCCGTAGGCTATGACCGCTTCGTCGTCCTGACTGAAGAATGTGCTCTTGTCGGTGGTGTTGACCTGCACCGGGCACTGGGACGTGCCGCCGTATTTCTTGTAGTCCCAGTCGCCAAGGGCCATCCATATCTGGCAGCAGTCGGCATCGCCTTTTTTCACCGGGCTGCCCTCCGGATAGGAATCTATCACATCTATCTCGCCGCACTCATATTTCGCCCAGAGCCGGACGGCAGAGGGCCGGTGCGTCCAGGGGCGGCCGAAGTTTAGCACGCCGCCCTGGGTGCCGACGACACGGACAAACTCGCCGGAAAAGGTGTTCCCGGCCGCGAACTTGATCACCACATAGCGCGACACCAGCTGGGCGCTTGCACGCCCGCTTATCTTATCTTCCGTGTCGGGCTGGGCTATGCAGTAGGATGCGCCTATGGTCGTGGAGCCGACATTGCCGCTGTCCCACCATTTGCTGTTATGTCCGGGATCGGACGATGAGCGGTCGTACCATGAATAATAGTTGGCCGATTCGGCATTGCTGAAGGCCTCGAAACCGGCGTTTGGCAGCTGTGCGGCCGCTTCAGTGCTGAAAATGACGGGCTGCGAGACGTCGCTGCCGCATACTGCAACGCATTCGTAGGCGGTCTCGGGCTCCAAAGGCCCTATGAAGGTATAGAACAGGCCACCGTCCTGGGTAACTTCGCCGGCCTCGGTCCACTCCCCGTCACCTTCTTTGCGGTAGCGGAAGCTGTTCTGCGAGCCGGCCGCACCCTGTGCCACTACCCTCGCCCTGGTGGTCCAGGGATCCACGTAGCTGATTTCGACCGCATTTTCTGTCTGCTCCACATAGAGCGACCATATTTCTGTCCTGCCCCTGAAGCTGACCTCGACCTGGATTCCCTGGGAGAAATCTTTCATGGCCTCCGGCGAAGGCGAAATGGAAGTCACATCCACCGGGCCGAGCTTGAGCGAGGTCACCGCGATGTTACGCAGGCTCTCCCTTGCCGACACATAGGCTATGACACGCCTGTTCGGAGCATCCACCACGGTGCTGCCGACCTGTCCCCGGACCGTGAAATAGCGCTCGATTTCCTGGGTCGAGCGTATGGTCCATGTGTAGTCCTGATATGTCTTGAGCGTAACCTCTTTTGGCGAAGACAGATTCCAGACCCCTTCTATCTGCGGTTCGCAGCGCGTGTCGGGGTGCACGTAAGCGGCCGATTTTATGCTCACCGCGGCGGGATCGATTTCTTCCGGCAGCGAGACGGTCACTATGCAATTCTGCTCATCTATAATCACTTCCCTGGCCCCGGGCACATCCAGCGAGGCGAAGGCACCCTTTATCACCGGATACGGCAAATCGTTGGGTATGCAGCACGCCAGAGTCAGCGCCGCAGCCAGCAGGCAGATATATGAGCAGATACGTTTCATATAAGCTAAAAATGGAAGGCCACGCCAAACCAGGTTCCCAACAGGTCCAGCCCGACATTGGCGCCAAACTTGTCGCGACTGCCGGTTTGCTCGTTGTTGTTGAAGCACTCCACCCTGTTATAGGAGAGGTTGGCCATACTCACTGTCCCGGTGATGGAGATATTGTCCATTATAAAGAACGACAGGCCGGGGCTGAAACTGAGTTTGGCGCTCAAATAATCGGCCCGCGTCATGGCCTCTCCGCCGGTGTTGAACTCGCTGTGGCCGCGCCCGCCCGAAAGTGCAAACTCGGCTACCACCGCCA
>CACXHG010000202.1 GCA_902767355.1 uncultured Bacteroidia bacterium | reverse complement strand
GGACGCGGCGGTATGGGTGCTGGAGGGAGTATGGGTGCCGGCGGGAGTGTATGTGCCGGCGGGAGCGCCAATAGTGGTGACGTTTTTGCCATTTCCGCCAACGTCGCGCGGAAGTGTGGCGTCAGGATGCTGCTGTGAAAGGGGCACGTCCGCGCGAGACCCCGATTTCGACCCCTCGAGCGGAGACATCCCGCTCAGAGCTTCGTCTAAGGCCAGCCCGCCCGCGCCGGCTTGGCAGCAGGCTCCGGGATGGATCCCGGCGAGACCTCCGGAATGGCTTCCGGCGAGACCTTCGGCCACGCCGCGGGCAATGATTTCGGCCTGGTTGAAGCCGCGGCGAAAGCGCTTGTACCAGTGCAGCGGCACAGGCACAACAACCTGGACATCAGCATACAAGCCGCCGGAAGACAGATATCGCCCGAGCAGGCGCGACGCCCATAACCCGAGCCCTTCGTCGCGGCCATACTTGAAGCGCCTGACCAACTCGCACCACGGGCTCTCGTGCCGGTAGAAAAACAGCGCTGCGGCATTGTGCACACGGCACCTGGCATTAACCCCGGACGCGACAGGCACGGCAGCGCCCTCACATGCGTCTCGCGGCACGATATCCCCGGGAAACACGCCCACCCCGGACGCGACAGGCACGGCAGCGCCCCCGCATGCGTCTCGCGGCACATCTTCCACGCACGCACTGCCTTCCCTGCACGCACCGCCCTCCCCGGGCCTGACGCCTAACCTGTGCATGGCCGGATTCTCGCTGCGCTGCCAGAAATACGTGAGCGGCATGTCGTCCAGACAGGCGTCGCACACATATTTCTGCCCGGGCTCCAGGCCCCGGCCGCAAACCAGGCAATTCCGTGTAAAAAACAAGTCCGCGAGGGCCCGCAGACAGTAAGAAAAAATCGACATTATCCTTCCCTTCATATCCCCCTTGTGTGTATGTTTTGTCAAAGATAATCATTATCTTTGTAAATCTATGTTCGATTTTTTGAATATTTCGCTGGTCGATGTGCTGGACGTGCTGCTGGTGGCGGTGCTTATCTATGAGGTTTACAAGCTCATACGCGGCACCCAGGCGATGAGCATCTTCATAGCCATCATCCTGCTCTACGCTGCCCGGGCCGTGTTCGGCGCCCTGAACATGACGCTGCTCACGCACATTATGGACGCCGTGCTGGGGGTCGGCCTCATCGCCCTCATCGTCATTTTCCAGCCCGAGATACGGCGCTTTCTGATAAAAATCGGCACCGAAGTGTTCTCTGCCCGCAAGAAAGGCGGCGGCCGGCTGCGCAAGTTCTTCGGCAGGTACAACCCCACTTCGCAGATCAGCCCCACGGCCCTGGAAGAGATCACCAGCGCCTGCTGGCGTATGTCGGAGAGCAAGACCGGCGCGCTGATGGTGTTCAAGCACACCTCGTCGCTGGACGATATTATCGAAACCGGCGACCGCATCAACGCCGACATCAACCGCCGGCTTATAGAAAACATCTTTTTCAAGAATTCCCCGCTGCACGACGGCGCCGTGATAATGACCTCCGAGAGCATTGTGGCGGCCCGCTGCACGCTTCCGATAAGCGAGAGCACAGAAATAAACCCCCGCTACGGCATGCGCCACCGAGCGGCCGTAGGTATCACGGAAGCCACTGATGCAGAGGCGGTTGTAGTGAGCGAAGAGACCGGCGAGATTTCTTATGTGAAAGACGGGCAGATACGCACGCTGGGCAGCATCACCGAGCTAAGGATCGCCCTCGAAAACTCATATAAATAGGCTATGCAGGCGGTAGAGAAAAAACTCGGATTCGACTCGGTGAGAGCTCTGGTGAGCGCCAAATGCGCCACCGACGGGGCCCGCCGCCTTGTGGACCAGACCGGGATAATGCACTCTGCCGACGACATTACCGCAGCCCTGAAGCCCACCGACGAAATGCGTCTGGTGTGCATGTTTGAGGATACTTTTCCCGACGACGGCTTTGTGGACATGCGGCCCTTCCTGCTGCCGCTCACATCCGAAACCAGCTGTATCTCCCTTCCAAATCTGGTGCTGCTGGAGAAGGGGCTGGACGCCATTCGGAAAATCACCGCATTTCTGCAGCGCAACGCCGGCGTGTATCCCTGCCTGAAAAAGCTTTCCGAGCCGGTCGAGGTCTTCCCGGAAATCCTGCGCAAGATAGGCACCATCATCAATAAGTACGGCCAGGTGCGCGACAGCGCCTCGCCCGAACTGGCCGCCATACGCAGCGAGCTGCGCAGCAAGGAAAAGTCCATCACCCGCGTGATACACGCCGTGCTCAAGAAGGCCCAGGCCGACGGCATAGCCGCAGAAGACGCCGAGGTTATAGTGCGCGAAGGCAAGGCCCTCATACCCGTGAACGCCTCCGACAAGCGCAAGATCACCGGCATAGTGGTGGACGAATCCGCCAGCGGCCACACCTCGTTCATAGAGCCGATAGAGGTGGTCAACCTCAACAACGCCGTGCGCCAGCTGCAGTTCGACGAGCAGCGCGAGATCCAGCGCATCCTCATGGAATTCAGCGACTTCCTGCGCCCGTACCTGAATGAGGTCATCGCCAGCGCCGACTTTCTGGTGACAATGGATTTTATCCGCGCCAAAGCCCTGGTGGCCATGGATATGATTGCCGGCATGCCGATACTCTCTACCACGGGCGAACTTATCCTGCGCAAAGCCCGCCACCCGCTGCTGGAGCGCGCCCTCAGAAAGGAGGGCAAGGAGATAGTGCCGCTAAGCCTGACCCTGACCGACGAAAAACGCATAATGCTCATCTCCGGCCCCAACGCCGGCGGCAAGAGCGTGTGCCTCAAGACAGTGGGCCTGCTGCAGTACATGTTCCAGTGGGGCCTGCTGATACCCACCTCCGAGATTTCGGAGATGCTGGTTTTCGACAACATCTTTGTGGACATAGGCGACGACCAGAACCTGGAGAACGACCTGAGCACCTACTCGTCTCACCTTCAGAACCTCAATAATATTCTGGCCAGCGCCACCGACCGCTCGCTGGTGCTCATAGACGAGTTCGGCAGCGGCACTGAACCCGCCGCCGGCGGCGCCATAGCCGAGGCGGTGCTGGATTCGCTGGCCGCAAGGGGCACTTACGGCGTGATTACCACCCACTATACCAACCTCAAGCTGTACGCCAGCTCTTCGCCCCACGTGATAAACGGCGCCATGCAGTTCGACGTGGCCAAGCTGACGCCCCTGTTCACACTGGAGCAGGGTCTGCCCGGCAACTCGTTTGCCTTTGAACTGGCCCGCAAGATGGGTCTGCCGGAAGATATCATCAAGAGCGCAGAAGAAAAAGCCGGCAACGAGTTTGTGGACATGGAGCGGCAGCTAAAGAAGATAGCCCGCAACCGGCGCGCCCTGGACGAGAAGCTGACCCGCGTGAAGCACGCCGACAAGACCCTGGAGAGCCTCACCGACCGCTACGAGAAGGAGCTTTCACAGATCAAAGCCCTGCGCAACAGCATCATATCCGAGGCCAAGGCAGAGGCGCGCGAGATTGTCTCCGGCGCCAACCGCCAGATAGAGCAGACCATACGCGAGATAAAGGAGGCCCAGGCCGACAAAGAGAAGACCAAGGTGGCCCGCGCCAAGGTCACCGAGCTCAAGAAAGAGCTTGAGCAGGAAGAGACCAAGACAGAGAACGACCTGCTGATAGACAAGAAGATAGAGCAGATACTGGCCCGCCGCCAGCGCCAGCAGGAGCGCCGCGAGGAGCGCGCCCGCCGCGCCGGGGAAGAACCCGCGAAGCCGGCCGCGAAAGCAGCCGACAGGCCGGAGCCGCTCAAAGTGGGCGACAAGGTCCGCCTGACGGGCAGCGACATGGTGGGAGAAATCATCCAGATATCCACCAAGAAGGTGTCGGTGGCAGTCGGCGGCCTCACCACCAAGACCGACCTCGGCAAGGTAGAGCGCATCAGCGCCAAGGAATACAAAGAAGCGGCCAAGACCACCGCCCCCCGCCGGACGACCAGCGGCACGGCGGCCGTGAAGGGCATGGAGACCATCTCCGAGCGCAAGCTGAGCTTCTCGCCGCAGATAGACGTGCGCGGCGAACGGCTCGAAAGCGCCCTGAATCTGGTCACCCGCTTTATAGACGACGCCATAATGATAGGCATAGGACAGGTAAAGATACTGCACGGCAAGGGCACAGGCGTGCTGCGCGAAGAGCTGCGCAAGTACCTGAAAACCGTGTCAGGGGTGCGTTCGGTGCGCGATGAGGCGCTGGAAATGGGCGGCGCCGGAATCACGGTCGTAGATTTGGAATAGATGGCTAAAAAGCATATCTTCGCGGCGCGTAGAGAAACTGGATATTATCCAATTACCATATTAATACAGTCATGAAAAAAACCATCAAGAGCTTATTGTTGTCTTTGGCAGCAATGCTTTTTGTCGTGCCCGCCCTGGCGCAGGTGACGACATCATCCATCAGCGGTCAGGTCACCGACAAGGACGGGGCCGTTGCAGGTGTAGCGGTCATCGCTGTTTACCAGCCCACCGCGACTACTTTCTACGCCGTTACCGACAAGAACGGTAACTACCGCATCAACAACGTCACCGCCGGTGGCCCCTACAGCATCTCTTTCCAGCTGATGGGCTATCGCGACGTTGAGAATCAGAACATTTACGCACCCCTGGCCGAGACCGCAGTGGTCGATGCCCGCCTCGAAGAGGAGTCTATGGCCCTCGATGCAGCCGTCTTCGTGGCTGACGCCAATGAGTCCAGCATGAACATCAAGCGCAGCGGCGTGGGTACTTCTGTGAGCCAGCGCACGCTGGAGAACCTGCCGACCTCTACCGGCCGCAGCCTCAACGACGTTCTGCGCCTGACCCCTCAGGCCACCACAGGTGTCGGCGGTTTCGCAGCCGGCGGCGGTAACTACCGCTCTTCCTACATCACCGTCGATGGTGCTGCTTTCAACAACGCCTTCGGTATCGGCTCCAACCTGCCTGCAGGCGGCAGCCCTATCTCTCTGGACGCCATCGAGCAGATGAGCATCAACATCACTCCTTTCGACGTGCGTCAGAGCGGTTTCACCGGCGCAGCCGTGAACTCCGTGACCAAACGCGGTACCAACCAGTTCAAGGTGAGCGTGTATGACTATTACACTACCGGCAAGGTCCAGGGTCTGAAATATGCCAAGGCAAATGGCGAAATCGCCGAACTTCCCAGATCCGATGCCTACAGCAACACTATGGGTGTAAGCGTTGGCGGCCCCATCGTCAAGAACAAACTGTTCTTCTTTGTAAACGTTGAATACGAGCCCAAAAACAGCCCTGCATCTTCTCTGCTCGTAAACGACGGCACTTGGACAGCCGGCAGCACCGGCAGCATCACCAGGCCTACTGCCGCACAGATGGAAGATATCAAGAGCTACCTCTCTGAAAAATACAACTATGATCCCGGCCGCTACGAGAACTTCTCCGTTGCCACCCCTCTGACCAAGATTCTGGGCCGCATCGACTGGAACATCAACCGCAACAACACCCTGATGCTCCGCTACACCCAGGTTACCCGCAAAAATATAAAAACTCCCTCCAGCTCCGTCAACCCGATTAAAGACGGCGCAGACAAGATTGGCTATGTACGCAAGACCGGTGGCCGTTCGGGCCTTACTACCGCCCTGCCTTTCGAGAGCACTTATTATTACGAGGAGGATAACTTCTACTCATTTGCAGGCGAGCTGAACAGCCGTCTGTTCGACGGTCGCGTGAACAACCTGCTGCGTGGCACTTACTCCCACCAGAACATCCCCAGAAGCTTCTACGGCGACGTATTCCCCAGCGTGGACATCCTCGATGGCGAAAGTGTTTTCACCACCTTCGGCCCCGACCCCTTCACCTATGGCAACCTCCGCGACGTAGAAACCATGGTATTCACCGATGAGGTCAGCTTCTCTTCCGGAATCAACAACTTCCTGGTCGGCTTGCAGTACGAGCACAACCGCACCAAGAACGGCTTTATGCAGGGTGGCTCCGGCCAGTATGTCTATGCCAGCTGGGACGATTTCAAGAACGACCGCACCCCGCTGTCATTCTGCATCACCCACGGCAACAACGACGAGCTCAAGCAGGTATTCCCCGCTTTCGACTACAACCAGCTCTCTGCCTACCTGCAGGACGAGATGAATATCAGCGACCGCTTCAAACTGACTGCCGGCATCCGCTTTGAAGTTCCTTTCTACCCCACAATCGAGGGCAACGAGAATAAGAAGTTCACTGCTATGTACGCCGACCACGGCGGCTACAAGACCAGCGATATGCCCAAGGCTCACCTCAACATCTCGCCCCGCATCGGCTTCAACTGGGACATCCTCGGCAACCGTGACCTCATCCTTCGCGGTGGCGCCGGCCTCTACACCGGCCGCATGCCTTTCGTGTGGATCGTATCCGTTGCCGGCAACAGCAACTGCCTGCAGAATCAGGTTATCATGACAGCCAAGAGTATCCGCGAATCTACCGACGGTAAGGTCAACGGTGTCAATATTCCTTCTTTCCACACAAGCGTGGCAGACATCACATCCGACATGTTCGGAGGCACATTCACCCGCAACGAAGACCTGGCTGCTCCCAGCGGTGCAACCATTCTCAGCAAGAGCCTTAAGATGCCCACCGCATTCAAGGCTTCTCTCGCTTTGGACGCAAACCTTCCCGGAGGTATCAAAGGTAGCTTGGAAGGAATCTACAACAAGAATATCGAAAGCGCTGTAATCCACAGCCTCGGCTACAACACCACAAAGGTTAGATTCCCCGGCGAACCTAGAGACAGGATTGGCTATACGGCTGTTGACGGCCTCGTGCATCCTTACTATATCACCAACGCAGAGAAAGGTGTTAAACAGGGCTACTACGCTTCTATCACCGGTACCCTCCGCAAAGATTTCGCCTTCGGCCTCAACTTGATGGCGGCTTATACCTACTCCGTATCCAAGAGCCTGGGCGACGGCAACAGCGACCAGGTTTCATCCGCATTCAGCGAGACCCTCTATACTGTGGACGGCACCAATCATGATGAACTCGGATACAACAGTTTCGTGAGCCCTCACCGCTTGATTGCCAACGCTAACTACACCATCAAGGAAGGTCGCCACCTGGCTACCAACCTCGGCCTGTTCTACGAAGGTTACAACTTCGGCTATGCCGGTGGCTGGGCTGCATCCCGCTACAGCTATGTCACCGACGTGGACTACACCGGTTGCGGTGGATCTGCAAACCTGATATATATCCCTACCGCCGCCGAGCTGTCCAGCATGCCTTTCAGCAGCGACGATAACCGCAACGCATACGAGAGCTTCATTGCCGGCGACAAGTATCTGAGCAAGCATCGCGGCCAGTACTCCGTACGCGGCGGCGCAGTTATGCCCTGGTTCGGCCAGCTGAGCGCCAAAGTTTCCCAGGACTTCATCTTCAACATCGCCGGCAGGGATCACACCCTGCGCCTGGGATGCGACGTCAACAACCTGGGCAACCTGCTCAACTCCAAGTGGGGCAATGCCAAACAGATTAAGAGCATCGGTGCCATCAGCATGGAGGACGGCGTTTACACCTTTGATGCCGACAATTGCAAGTTTGACACCTATCCCGGTTTCATCTCCACCTGGAGCATCCTCTTCAGCGCACGCTACTTCTTCTAAACCCGCAAGCCACAACGGCTTTCACGATAAAGGGCGACCCTCGCGGCCGCCCTTTTTTGCTGGAGCGCAAACAACTGATACACAGCCAACAACAAAAAGTTACCCCTCGGTAAAGCAGAGGGTAACTTTTCGTAAAACGCTCATTCCCTGCTGATTACACTCCAGCCACTACAACTGAAAAAATTTACTAACTTCGCGTATATGAAACACCAAGCAAGATATCTCCCGCGCCTTGTGGCTGCAATGCTGTTGGCGGCGCTGCTGACAACCCCTGCCTGCGAGAGTGGCAGCAGGATCACACCCGACGACACACCCAAGACCAGAGAGGATTTTACAAACCCGCCGCTGGACGACAATCCGCTGGTGGACTATACCAAGTGGGAAATCCGCGACGGCCGCTTCTATCTGGATGGCAAATGGACGTTCCTGAAGATAGCCAAGCCGCTGGTAAACTATGCCAGCGAGAGCAGCTGCAAGCAGGTCATGGACAATCTGGACATCTACCGCAGCAAATATTACAACGCCATAGAGATGAACTGCTACTGGCATTTCTTTGACGACGACGGCGACGGCACGATAGACCACTCGCTGGAGCCGCTGCGCAAATTGGTGGATGCCATCTATGCCAAAGGTATGTACCCCTGCATAGGCGTGGAGACCTATTCCGTGGGCGGCGGCCGCATTCCCGAGCCGTTTTGGGATGCGAATCCGGACGCCTACGCAATAGACAGTAACGGCCATGCCACCAGCGACACCGAATATGGCTTCGGAACCAAGGTTGTGTCTATCTTTCATGAGGGCTACAAGGAGGCTTCGCGCCGCTTCATTGCCAATCTGGCGCGCGGTGTTGACACCAAGAAGGTTCTCTGGTTCGAAACCACGGTGGAACCCCAGTATATGGGAGCATACAACCTCTGCTACAGCGATGCCGC
>CACXHG010000201.1 GCA_902767355.1 uncultured Bacteroidia bacterium | reverse complement strand
GTCCAGAGTGATACTGCCGATGCTGTCGGCCACGATATGGCCCGAAGTCGGGTTTTTGATGTTCTCTATGTGGCCGCGGATATCCGCCTGCACGTTTGAATACTCGAACACGCGGTCGCAGGCGGCATCGAAGCTGCAGTTTTCCAGCACCAGGCCGTCGGCGTAGCATAGCAGCTGCTCACCTGCGAGACGGCAGTTCACCAGACGCACATTCTTCGAGTGCCAGGCCAGATACTCCCCGTCTATCTCGGAGTCGATGATAGTCACATTTTCGCACTCCCAAAAAGAGTCCTTGGTGGTGATTCTGGCATTGCGCACCACCACATTTTTGCAATACTGGAACACGTATTTGGCGTCGCTTCTAAGGCCGTCCACATCTATGTTGCGCGAGAACATGAAGGGATAGGTGCCGCCGTGCAGCTCCACATTTCTGATCTTGAGCCCGTCCACCTTCCAGAAGGTTTCGTCGGCGTCGTTTATCACCACATTCTCCAGCGAAAGATTGTGCATCTCGCGGAAAAATTTGGGGCCGTCTATCACGCAGTCGCGCATTGTCATATCGTTGGTATACCAGATGGCCGAGCGGGACTCCACGGCAAAATAGCAGTCAGAGACCTTGCAGCCGTCCACATGCCATAGCGGGTATTTGCCGTAAAACTTGCAGCCGGACAACTCCAGGTTGCTGCAATGCTTTATGGCCGATTCGCCGTCTGTGATGACTATATTTTCCAGACGTGCATCGTGAACCTCAAACAGTGGGCGCTCACCGCCCAGTTCCTTATCTTTGATTGTAATCATATATTATTGATCCGTTAAACTTGTTTTCATCCATTTGTCGCCACGGATGCGCCATACAAAAAGCGCTCCGCGGACATTGAGCTCTACAAACATCGCTATCCAGTAGCCCATAAGCCCGAATTTAGGCGTCAGAATCACCGCAAGTGCAATTCGCACTGCCCAGACGCTTATCAGATTGAGCAGCGCCGGTACCTTGGTATCACCTGCTCCCACAAACGCGCCGAAGGTCACTATCGAGGCGGCATAGCCGGCTTCTGCAAAGGCTTCCAGACGCAGGCAGCGCGCTCCCAGGGCCACCACATCCGGGTCACTGGAGAGCAGGCTCATGATTGCCCCGGCGCCGAAATACATCACCACCGCCAGCGACACCATCATCCCTACTCCGAGATAAAGCGTGATGCGGGAGAAACTCTTGGCCAGGTCGCGGCGCTTGGCTCCAAGGCTCTGCCCCACCAGAGTGGTGGCCGCATCCGCCATGCCATAGCCCGGCATATAGCAGAAACTCTCTGCAATAATCGCAAATGAATTGGCGGCTATGGACACCGCGCCCAGCGGTGCAACTATCAGGGTGCTAGCCACATAGGCCCCGCGCATCACAAGATTCTGAAGCCACATGGGGCCCGAGATTTGGAAGGCGCGAGATAGTATGTCCCGGGTGGGCCGGAACGAGCCGCCGTGGCCGACTATGGCCAGGTCGCGGTTTCTCACCAGCAGGAAATACAGCACCAGGCAGGCTGTGACAGCCTCTGCCAGGCCGGTGCCAAGGGCGGCGCCCCGGACTCCCATGCCGGCGCCGGGCATCGTGAATTCCAGGCCGAAAAGAGAAATCTCCCGGGTCGGAAAAATCAGGAAGAAGTTAAAGATCACGTCCAGCACGCACATGAGTATGTTCAGCAGGCTGGGAATCTTCATGTCGCCGCTGCACTGGAGCATGGTCACGCCGAAAAAGCCCAGCTGCATTGCAGGCAAAAAGAGGGCGTACATCCTGAAATAGGCGCTGGCATCGCTGCGGATGGACTCCTCTCCGCCGAGCCAGTGCGGCAGGACGGAGGCGATGGATATGCCTGTCAGTGAGAGTATCAGCGAAAAGATAACCACCACCAGCAGGCCCTGACGCAGGATTATGCGGGCTGCAGACGGGTCGTTGGACCCCAGTTTGTGCGCAACCTGCACCGAAAACCCCTGGCCGAGCGCGATGCAGAAGCCGCCCATCAGCCAGGTAGTGGTAGAGACCAGGCCTATCGATGCCGAAGGTCCGGCCCCGAGGCTGCCCACCATAGAGGCGTCTATGAACTGCAGCAGCACCGACGCCAGCTGGGCCAGGATAGCCGGAGCGCAAAGCATCAGGGTGAGCCTCACCTGCTCCGCTATGCCTAGCGGGAGACCTTGCCGGATATTGTCAAGAAGAATATCTTTCTCCTTCATAAAGGTTCACACAGGCAGGTCCTACTCCTTGATGGTAGTCGTCCTGTTCACCGGAAGGGAGAAAGCTATGCCCTGTGCCTCGGCTGCGATACCGGATTCTTTATAGATCGTTTTCATGACCTCGTCCTTGATGGAAGCGGGCACCAGTATCATCACCATTTCCTTCTCGGGCTGAATCTTGATGTTGAAGAAATCCTCGGCTTCCGGATTGGCGCTTCCGCGGGCGCGCAGCACTGTGCCGCCCTTGGCGCCTGCGCTGCGGGCAGCCTCCATTACATTCTGGGAAAAACCCGCATTCACAATGCAGAGTATCAGTTCGTATTTATTGCTATCCATATTATGCTTCTTTATTCACGGTTCGTTTATCATTGGCCAGGTAGCCATATACCAGAGTGCCTATCACGCTGGACAGCGGCACGGTAAAGGCGATGCCCTTGTGCTCTTTGCCTTTCTTGAACAGGCCGTCCAGCTCTTCTATGAGGCTGCCTGCTTCGTCGGTGCGGACAATGCTGGCAATCAAGGTCTTGGGGTGTTCGGTCAGGCCGAGGTAATCCAGGATCAGATGGGTCGTGCCTTTGGCTGGCATTGCCATCTGCAGGTTGGCCTGGTGTGACTGAATTATGCTGGAATAGTATGCCACCTTGCTGTTGTGGACCACAGCAATGAGCATCTCCAGCTTCATGGGCGCTATATTGGTTGTGTTACTCATATTATTCGAAATATATGATTTGGTCGTCGGAGGCGGCCAGGATGCGGCGCATGGCAGCGCTGTCCTTCATCCTGACGCTCATGACCGACTTGAATCCGAGTGTCTGAATAGTGATGAGCGGGGTCATGGCCACCATGGCCACCACGCCGAATGCGAAATCCAGCACCGCCGGGGCACCCTGCAGACTCACGCAGGCGCCGATTACCAGCGGCAGGATAAAGCTGGATGTGAGCGGTCCGCTGGCCACGCCGCCGGAATCGAAGGCGATGGCAGTGTACAGCTTGGGCACGAAAAACGACAGTCCCAGCGATATCAGGTAGCCGGGTACCAGATAATACAGCAGGGAGAATCCGTAATAGACCCTCAGCACCGAGAGCCCGATGGAGACGCCTACGCCGACGCTCAGGGCTATCATCATCTGCCGCTTGCTCACCTCGCCCCCTGTGATATCCTCTACCTGGCCGTTGAGCACGTGCACCGCCGGCTCTGCCAGGACCACCACCATGCCTATCACGAAGGCCAGGGCAATCAGCAGCCAGGGATTGTAGGCGGCAATCTGCAGGCCTATCTTATAGCCTATGGGCATGAATGCCATTGCCACCGCAGAAAGGAAAATCACCAGGCCGACAAGGGTATAGACGATTCCGACGATAATCTGTATGATGTTGCCCTTGGGGAGCTTGAGCACCGTTATCTGGAGCACCACGAAAAACAGGAACACCAGCGCCAGGGATTTGAACACATCCCAGGCGTTTTCCAGAAGGAGACTGTCGAGGCCTTCTTCCAATATCTTGTCCATCGAATAGTCCGGAACGGCAAAGGTCATATCGCCGCTGGCCGTCAGGGAAAGGAACAGCACCGCCGCAATCGGACCTACAGAGCAGAGTGCGATCAGGCCGAAGGCGTTTTCGCTGGCATTGCGGCCGCCGACCGTCATGGCGATGCCGACACCCAGAGCCATTATGAACGGCACCGTGATGGGGCCGGTCGTCACACCGCCGGAATCGAAGGAGAGCGGCAGGAAAGACCCTTTGCCGGACGACAGCAGCAGCGACACCAGGCAGAACAGGATCATATAGAAGAACATCAGTATGGCGGACAGGTCGGCATGGAAAAAGATCTTGAGCACACCGAGCAGCAGGAAAACGCCCACTCCTATTCCCACGGATATCAGCAGCGCGGTGGGATTCATCACCGCACTCACCTGGCTGGCCAGCACGCTCAAATCCGGCTCGGCGATGGTAATCAGCACACCCATCAGGAAAGATACAAAAATCAGTATGCCCAGCTTGCGGCTCTTGGTCAGGCCTACGCCGATCTGCTGGCCCATAGGCGTCATAGCCATGTCCGCGCCAAGATTGAACAGACCTATGCCCACTATGAGCATTATCGCCGCCCCGCCGAAGACCGCCAACTCCCGGGCCGATATATCCACCCAGGGGGTCAGCGACAGCAGAAATACCAGAATGCTGATGGGAAGCACACTCGTCAGGGACTCCTTAAGCTTCTCCCGCAGCGACTTCCACAAATCTTTAAAAACAGAACTATTTTTTCCCATATCCTGCAAATGTAATCAATTTGCGTCATTTTCCTTGCGGTAATTCCAGTGCGGAACAGAAATAAACCCGTTTCCATTTACATCGTGGGCGTCAGTTATTACCACAAAAGAAGCCGGGTCGAGGCG
>CACXHG010000200.1 GCA_902767355.1 uncultured Bacteroidia bacterium | reverse complement strand
GCTGTTGCGGGCCATCAGGCCGCTGCGGTGGCGGTAGAACCAGTCGAAAGTGATGCCCAGCAGGCCGTTCCAGGCTTCGAAATCCACTCCGGCATCGAAGGTGCGGTTGGTGTACCAGGTAATCTCTTCGTTGGGAAGGGCCTTTGGGTCGGCCCTCATCACCCAGCTGCCCAGATAATAGACCGGGGCATTGGTGCTGTAATAGCCGTTGTCGGAGAGCGAGGCTGCCGGATAGGTGTAACCGGTGGCCCACTCGTAGTTGCTGCCGTCGGTACCCAGGATACCATAGCTGGTGCGCAGCTTGAGCTGGTTGATAAAGCCCAGCGCGCTGTTTTTGAACCACGGCTCGCGGCTGATGCGCCAGCCTGCCGAAACGCTCGGAAAGAAACCCCAGCGATGTCCCTTGTAGAAGCGGGAAGAGCCGTCGCAGCGGAACTGGGCCTCCAGCAGATAACGCTCGTCGTAGTTATAGTTCAGACGGCCTATGAGAGAGTTGTAGGCATATTCGTAGAGGTCGCCCTGGCTCACCTGATGGTCTTCTACCGTAAGGGCTGTGAAATAGGGCGACGAGAAGGCCAGATTGCCGAAGGCGCGGAAGCCGTTGCCGAACTTCTTCTGGGCCTCCCAGCCCAGGGTGCCGCCCACGTGATGCTTGGAGAAATTGCGGTCGTAGAGCAGCAGTGCCTGCAGCACCCACGCCCGGTTGTGCGTGTCCTGACGGGTCAGCTGGCTGGGCGAGCTGGCGGCGTAGAGTTTCTGCTCGTACTCTCCGGTGAGCTCGTTGAGGGCGTACTGGTAATATTCTTTCCGGTAGGTCTCGTTTTCCGACACGCGATAGTCGTAGCTGTACATGAACTTGGCCGAAAGGCCGTGCAGGACGTCGGTCAGGGTGCCGAAGTCGTAGCTGAGCGACAGATTGGCGTTCATGTTCTTGCGCTGCGTGGTGCGATGGCCCGAAATGTCGGAATAGATGCGGGCCACGCTGTTCCAGTCCAGCTCCAGGTCCTTGTAGTTGAGCAGCGTATGCTCCGGATCGGCATAGGCGTCCCAGATGGTGCTCTGTTTCCACCAGTAGCGTATTATCAGCTCCGGGTCGTCCAGGGGATTGTGCAGGTCCTCTATGTAGCCGGAGATATTGGCCCCGAACTTGAGTCCGCGGGCAATCTCGGCGGTGATGTTGCTGCGCAGGTTGTACTTGTTGTAGTTGGTGTCGCCGCTCTTCCAGAAGCCCTCCTGGTAGAAGTAGCCCATACCGAAGTAGAACTGCATCTTGTCGGTACCGCCGCTGATAGAGAGGTCGTGGCTGCTCTGGGGCGCTATATTCTGGATGATGAGACTGTTCCAGTCGGTACCGGTACGGGTGCCGTTGCGGTAAAGTTCGAGGATATCGTCGGTAAATTCCGGCGAACCGCCCTCTACGCCGCCGCGGGCACGCTCGTTGACCAGCATCATGGAGGTCAGCGCATCCATCTGGCGCGGAAGGCTGGCGGGCGTCTGAAGGGTATAGTTGCCGTTATAATTGACCTTGGTCTCCCCGGCCTTGCCGGCCTTGGTGGTCACAAGAATCACGCCGTTGCCGCCGCGAAGGCCGTAGATGGCCGCCGCCGCATCTTTCAGGACGGAAACATTCTCTATGTCGGAAGGCGACAGGCGCTGAAAGTCGCTCATATCGCGCGGCACTCCGTCGATGACCACCAGCGGCGAACCCATACCGCGGATATCCATCGAGGCCGAATACTGACCCGGCTCAGCCGTTCTCTGCCAGACGCGCACGCCCGAGACACGGCCCGTGAGCATATTCTGGGGATTTTCGGTCTTGGTGCGTATCATTTCCTCTCCGCCGACGGCCACCACGGCGCCGGTGAGCGAGCCCTTTTTCTGGGCGCCATAGCCCACCACGACAGACGTCTCCAGGAAATTGCTGTCGGCTCCCAGGGCGATGTCTATAATGCTGCGACTCTCCACCCCGACTTCTTTGGTGGCCATTCCCACGCAGGAAAATACCAGGATGGCATCCGAGGGCACTTTGATCATGTATTGGCCGTCCTCGTTGGTCACAGTACCGTTCTGGGTCCCTTTGACCACCACCCCGGCCCCTATTACGGGATCGCCCTGGGTATCGGTCACGGTACCGCTCACTGTGATTTGTGTCTGCGCCCAAGCCACGCCGCCGGCAAGCGCAAGCAGCAGGGAGACAAATATGGTATAGAATAACTTTTTCATAACTAATCCATCTCTATTCTGCAGAAACACAACTTTTGCTCTCCGCCGCTGGTGTTACCCTTGTGGACGCCCACGGCCAGGACTATGTCCTGCCCCAAGTAGGCAGAGAGATCATATACAAATTCGGCATATTCCGCCGGATTGCCGTTGCCGCGTTCGTGCACAAAACTCCAGCAGCCGCTTGCGGCCTGAACGGCGGTGTCGGCGGTGTTGGACTCAGGCGACAGGGCCTGGGCCTTGCAGCTGGCCAGCGGCACCGCGGTGACCTTGAACACCGTGGGATTGGCGCTGGAGAAGGTGCGCAGCCACAGGTGCAGCCTGTCGTTGGCCTCCGTGATATGGAAACGGCTGTAGATGTAGGACTCGGGAGTGTAATAGTCGCTGCCGACGCCGGAACGGGTCTTGAGCGTGTAGCCCTGCTCGTTGACCGGCTCCACTTCTTTGGAAACATACTGCAGCGACCAGCTCATCATCATCTGGTTGGTGCCGGCCCACAGGCTGAAGCCCTGCTCGCCGCCGGGGTTGTGCACGCGGCAGGCACCGTGGTCCCCGTCGCCTGAATTGAGCGAGAAATTGAGGCCGGAGAACACCCTGCCGGGATTCTCCGTGAGCGAAGTCAGATTCTCGCGGGTAAAGCCCGGCCACTGGGCGCCGTCCACAGGCGTCCCTGGCAGGTACTCATCTACACTGAGCTTCCGGGGCGCAAAGCAGAAACGCCGGGAAACCTGGTGGTAATCTTTTTCCGTCCAGTATATTCCAAAGGCCAGGACCACTTCTTTGCCCACATAGCGGCTCAGGTCGAAAGAGAAGGTGGAATACTCGCTGGAAGCATAGCTGCCCCGGCCGAGGTCGTCGCAGGCGGTGGCCCCGTCGGTCAGATTGAGCACCTTGAGCCCGAAGACGGCCGGCTGGGAAGCGGTGGCGTAATGCGTGCGCATGTCGATGTTGAATATCTTGTTGCCCTCTTCTATGCGCTTGCGGCCATAGGTATAGGCTATGAACTGGTCCGGATCGGGGTCTTCATAGCCCTCGGCGATATTCACAAGGGCGCAGCCCTCCGCCTCATAGCGGTAGTCGCCCACCCAGGGGAAGGCCGACAAATAGCCCACCGACCAGTGGTTGATGCCGCCGAAGCCGGTGGAACCGTGGTAGTTGTTGGAATACCAGACGGGCGCATCGGCCAGCTGCTGCCATTTCATGCCGGGCAGGATCTCGCCCCCGCCCAGACGCAGGTCAGACAGCTCCACCCGGCTGTCCGTGAAGTCGCCCATGGCCACCTCGCGGGTATAAGTAGAACCGTCGGCCACGGTGTAGGTCAGGGTATAATCCTTAAGCGGCAGGGAGGCGATTTCATAGAAACCGTCGGCATCGCTGGTTGCCACAGCCAAGCCGCAATCGACCCTGACCCCGCTCAGGGGCTGGCCGTCCACGGCGCTCAGCACCCGGCCGCGGATCACTGCGTTGGAGAACTCCAGCACCGGACTCAACTCTATCTCACCGCCCTGGGCGAAACGCTTCGGATCGATTGTAATGGCCACCGTGGCATAGCCTGGCAGGGAAAAGGTTATATAGCGGGCGTTGGAGGGGACATTCTCTATGCGATATGTTCCGTCCCAGTCCGAAAAAGCCACGTGCCGCAGCTCGCGCTCCATATTGGTGCCCCGGAAGCAGATGTCGACATCTTCCAGCACGTTGCCGAAAGTGTCGGTCACCACGCCGGAGAAGGTCAACTCCCCCACACTGCTGTCGTCCCACCATCCCCGCTGCTCCTGGCGGACGCAGGAGACGGGCAGCAGCAGCGCCAGTGCTATTAACAATGAAAGATGATTTTTCATAGGCAGGGCTTATTTGATGGATTTAAGGTACTTGATTGTCTGCTCTGGCCGCTGCTGCATGCGGATGCGCCAGATGAGCTCCTGCATAGAGACGCACTGGAAAGTCCCGGGCAGGGCGGCGGCGCACTGCTGCGCGGCATCCGAGGCCCGACGCCCATCGAAAAGACTCCAAGCATGCACGGCTATAGTATTGAAAGACAGCGAGGTCTGCTCGTTTTTCTGAATGGTCTTGGCCAGCGACTCGGGCGTATTGAAGCCCTGCCAGAGCTTGTAGCTGGCCGTGATGCAGGGGATGTCGTAGCCCTGCTTGTTCGTGAACCAGAAAATCTGGCCGTGGGCGCCGTCGTAGGGGTCGAGCTGCACGGCGGTGATGCCTTCCAACTGGTCGTTGGCATCCACGAAGGCCTGCAGCATTTCCATGGCATTGTCGCTGGAGAAATCCCTGGCCATCACGTGCAGGACTTTTATGCCGTGCTGGCGCATGTGGGCAGCCGTGCGCTCCGCCACCAGCTTGACGGAAGCCTTCCTGTCGGAGGCGGCCTTGCCCTGGGTGGCGAAGGTGTCGATATAGTAGTAGCCTCCGCCGAAGGTCTCCATTATAGTGCACTCGGCCGACGGCTGCATGCCCAGCAGATACTGCATGCGGGTCGGAGCCAGCTGGGTCAGCGACTGGGTGCCCATCTCGAAGGCTATCTTGACATCCTTGGCGCTGTAGAGCGAATAGTAGTCGCTCACAAAGCTGTCGGTGATAATCCACTGGTAGTTGTCGCCGTCGGTCAGGAAAAAGCCCAGATAATTGGCCTTCTTGTCATAGTCTATGGTGCGGGGGTTGATGCTCTTGGCCAGGACGCTGCTCTGGCGGTCGCTGTAGTGGCGCGACATCACGCCCAGATTGTAGCTCCAGTCGGAGGCCAGCATCATGTGGCCGTGACGGGACACGGGATCCACAAAGGTCGATTCGCCCACGCCATTCTCCCAACCCAGCACCTGGCTGTGGGGCTTGAGCCACTCGAGAATCTCTTCCAGCAGGGCCGTGTTCTGGCCGCCGTATGGAGAGCCGTATTTCTTGTTGAGATTGAAGAGGAAAAGCCCGTTCTGGATCACGTATTCCCGGTTTTCGCCGGTGGTGACGGGCATTATCATCAGCGCAGAATTGTCGCACTTGTCCTTGAAGCGGCTCCAGGCTTCGGCCGTGGTCATCTTGCTGCAGTCGCACTGCAGGCTGTAGCCGTTGCGCTTGAAGAACTCCTCGTCCCGCACATCCACGATGATGGCGTTATAGACAGGGCTGGCCACCGCCGCCGCTATGCCGCTCTCGGGGTTGTTCATAAGGTCGGTCAGCACATAGCCGCTGAAAAGATCGCGCACAGTGACATCGTAGCCGTCGATTTTGCCGTAGGTCTTGGTGGCGAGTTCCACCGCCGTCTGGTTGCTGGGTATCCGCTGCCCGAAATCGGCTCGTTCCATGTCGTAGCCGGTGCCACCCTGCTCTATCCAGACGCCCACATTGGTCTTTCCCTGGGCGCAGGCGCGGTTTACCAGACCAGCTATGGACTGCATCAGCAGGAAATTCTGCAGGCCGGTGTCGGGGCCGCCGTCGCTGTTGGGAACCTCCTTGTTGGCATAGTCGGAATACTTCATATACCAGTACACCGCCGGCTGCAGATTGGTCTCGGGAATGAAGAACTGGCCGGCGTTGCGAACCTCGTCGTGCAGGCTGGCATAGGGTACGGCATCCGGGTCGGATTCGGGCACGGACGGGGAGTCCGGCTTGTCGTCGGAGGGCATCTCCATCTCTTCCACCCCGCCCCAGTGCACCGATACGGGCGTCTCGGGGGTGCACGCCAGTGCCGAGAGTAGGGCTGCAGAAGTAATGATTCTTAGTAGGTATTTCATTAGAAATTACTGATATATAAACTTATAAGTACGTGTCAGATATGGAGTTCCGGCATTGTAGTCGGTACGCGTTGCGGTGTCGATATCGCCAGCGGCATTGAAAGAATACTCTATTGCCGTGGTCTCGGGAGCCGGAATGTTGCCGGTAGAGGCGCTGATGCCGGTGACAAGCTTTTTGTTGCCGGGCAGTCCTGCGGCTATCCATACCGGGAAGTAGTCGGGCATAAGATAGGCCGCAAAATTCTGACGGTCATTATGGTCGCCGGACGTGTATGTGGTTTTCAAGGCAGACACATTGGACGTTCTGGTGGCCTTGCGGCTTTGTGCGTTGATCTCGGTTCCTATTACCGACTCTGTAACAGTGCCTTCGGAAATGGCATAAACCTCGTTGTAATTCATTTTGGAGGTGTAATAACCCTCTTTGGCGGCAAAATCGGACTTGCATTCAGTGGATGTGACAACACCGGCCTCATTTACGCTTGTGGTGTAACTCCAGGCGCCGCTCCAACTGCCCTTGTAAGTCAATGCGCCGGAGGCGAGATCGAACGACACATCTATATAGCGGTTGGTGGCTATGGGGAAGAACTTTCCCTGTACCTTCATCTCATTTTCACCGGGATATGAATAGTTCAGATCCAGAACG
>CACXHG010000199.1 GCA_902767355.1 uncultured Bacteroidia bacterium | reverse complement strand
TTTTGGGAACGCTTGCGAGAAGCCCTTCGCTATGGCTTCTCGGACATGATCCAGGACATCGGCCGCTGGCTGGTAATAGGCCTGGTATTGGCGGGGCTCATCAACATATTCGTCCCCGACGGCTTTTTCACCACCCTGGCCGACAAGCCCCTGCTCAACATGCTGCTGGTGCTGGCGATAGCCATCCCCATGTATGTCTGCGCCACTGGGTCCATCCCCATCGCCGCCGCGCTGATGCTCAAGGGCCTGAGCCCCGGAGCGGCCCTGGTGTTTTTGATGGCCGGGCCAGCCACCAACGTGGCTTCCATAATGGTCCTGGGCAAGACACTCGGCCGCAAGCACCTGCTCATCTATCTGGGCTCCATAATAGCCGGCGCCATAGCCTTCGGCCTGGCGGTGGACTACCTGCTACCGCAGCAGTGGTTCACGCAGGCAGTGACCGACGGCTTCCAGGCCAGCTGCTGCCACGGCGATGCCGCCGCCATACCCTGGTGGAAGATTGCCTCCGCCATTCTGCTGGCCGTGCTGCTGGTAAGGGCTCTCATACTTCGTTTCACTTCCCGCAAACCCACTAAATCATATACCATGAAATTCAAAGTTACAGGAATGATGTGCAACCACTGCCGCGCCAATGTGCTCAAGGCCATCGAGGCCGTCGGGGGCGTGAGCAGCGCCGAGGTCGATCTGGCAAGCGGCAGCGCCACGGTAGAGGGCAGCGCCGCAGCCTGCGACATTATAGCCGCGGTGCGCGCCGCAGGCTACGAGTGCGAGCAGCGCTAAGCGCACGCAATCATCCGTCCGGTCCGGCCGGACATCAAAGAAGGCGGCCCCAAGTCCGGGGTCGCCTTCTTTACTGCCGAAATCCACGCCTTAAGCTATCAGCTGCGGCAGGAATATCGAGAAGATCAATATTGCCAGGCCTATGCCCAGAACCCAGATAATCTTGGGTTTGCAGCCCTTCCACTCCTTGAGCACGATGCCCCAGAAGTTGGAGAAGAGTATGTCCAGACTCATCAGGATAGCCCAGGAGAACGCCAGCAGAGCCGGAGAATCCTGCAGGAAGCCGCGGCCCAGGCTGAGACCGAAGAACTGGCTGTACCAGAGCAGGCCGGCCAGCGCGCAGAATATCAGGTTGTTGCCCCAGAGATTGCCTTTGCGGTAATCTCCCCAAGTGCGGTTCTTGCTGTTCTGGCTGAAGCAATACACGGCATTTACGATAAAGCCGCCTATTGTGATGAGCAGCACGGCCGGAAGTCCCTGGAAGATGGGCTTGGTGTCTGCAAAGTGCATATTGGCACCGCAGCCCTGGCCTATGCTGAAGCAGGCGCTCATAAAGCCGGAGATAAGCGCCACCAGTATGCCCTTGCCAAAATTGAAACGCTGCGGCTCGGCGGCGTCTTTGGCGTCGTTTTTAGACGCCTTGGCACGCATGCTGCCGGCAAGGCCTATGATGAGCACGCCGATGAACATCACCACTACGCCGGAGATCACGGCGCCTGTGATAGTGCCCACGGCACCCTGGCTCAGACCCAGCAGGTCGGTTGCCACGGGAGTCAGGATCACGCCCAGCGCAGAGCAGATGCCCAGCGCGAGGCTCTGGCCAAGGGCTACGCCCAGGTAGCGCATCGACAGGCCGAAGGTCAGACCGCCCACGCCCCAGAGCATTCCGAAGAAGATAGTGAGCAGGGTGGCCTTGGGATCGGCGGTATAGAGGCTCATCAAAGAGTTGCCGGGGGTGACTGCGAGCAGCGCGCCCAGCAGCGGGAAAACCAGCCAGGCGAAGACGCCCTGCACAATCCAGTAGCTCTCCCAGCTCCACTCTTTGATCTTGTTGATAGGGACATAGCTGCTGGCTTGGCAGAATGCCCCTATCGCAATAATCAAAAGTCCAATGAGAATCATTGCCGAAGGAATCTTAAAGATTATCTCTTGCTGGAAACCTCAGCCTCATATTTCTGGATAACCTCTATGAACTCGTCGCCTACAGGCACGTTGTTCTTGAGGCAGAACATATCATAAACGGCATTCCACGGCAGGCACTTGGCCTCTTCGAAGAGGGCCAGAACCTCGAAATGCTTGTCTTCAAGCTCGTATTTGCTCATCAGAGCGGTGGGTTCGAGCAGGGCGCGGAGCATGCATTTCTGTGCGGCACGGCTGCCGACCACATAGGCGCCGATGCGGTTCATTGCACCGTCGAAGTAATCCAGACCGTAGTGAACTCTCTCAAGAGCATTGGCGCGGACAATCTCGGCAAACAGATCCAGAGTGTTGTCGTCCATGATGGTAACGTGGTCGGAATCCCAGCGGATGGGACGGCTCACGTGGAGCATCAGCTCGGGCACGAAATTCAGCAGTGCAGACACCTTGTCGGCAGGGCTCTCGGTGGGATGATAGTGGCCGGTGTCGATTGTGGGTATCTTGCCGTTCTTGGCTGCATAAGCAGTGTAGAAGTCGTGGGAACCGACGGTGAAACTCTCCAGACCGATGCCGAACAGTTTGCCCTCGATGCAGTCCTTCATGTACTTCTTGTCCTCCGCGAAGATCTTGTCCAGGGAGTCCTTGAGCAGGTTGCGATAGAGCATGTGGTTTACGGAAACATCCTTGCAGCCGTCGTGTATCCACACATTGAGGATACAGGGATCGCCCTGGGCCTTACCCATCTCGTCTGCGATGTCGCGGCAGCGCTTGGTGTGCTCGATCCAGAATTCACGGATGCCCTTGTCGGGATTTGCCAGGGTCAGGTTGCCGCTCTTCGGGTGAGAGAAAGAGGTGGAGTTGAAGTCCAGCTTGGTGTCGTTCTCCTTGCCCCACTCTATCCAACTCTTGAAATAATCTACGGTGACCTCGTCGCGGTCCACTACCTTGCCCTGGAAATCGCCGTAAATCTCGTGCAGATTCAGGCGGTGGGTACCGGGGATGAGGCTCTTGGCCTTGAGCACGTCGGCGCGAAGCTCGTCTATATTGCGTGCGGCACCAGGGTAGTTGCCGGTGGACTGGATACCGCCGGAGAGGGCACCTGCCTGCACTTCAAAACCCTTTACGTCATCTGCCTGCCAGCAGTGCATCGAAAGGTGGAAATTCTGGAGCTGCCCCAGCACTTTGTCGGTGTCGATGCCTATAGCGGCATAACGCTCTTTGGCCATCTCATAGGCCTTGATAACTTGTTGTTCTTTCATATTGTGGTCGATTTATTTTGAAATAATTGCTTTGAATCTCTTGTATGCCTCATCCCAGAGTTCGCCATCCTTCGGAAGGTATTCCTCGGTGGTGATGCTCTCGCCGATCAGGCGGCGCATGTCTTCTTTGGTGGTGACGATGCCGGCGGCTCGGGCCTGAATCATCACGTTGCCGATAGTCGTGGCCTCGGAAGGCCCGGCAAGCACGCGGAGCCGGGTGGCGTTGGCGGTAATCTGGTTGAGCAGCGCGTTCTTGCTGCCGCCGCCTATGATATGCAGGACCTCGATGGGCTCCTTCACGAACTTGGCGTTAAGAGTGTCTATCACATTGCGATATTTGAGCGCAAGGCTTTCGAAGATGCAGCGCACCATGGCGCAGTCATCCTCGGGGACGGGTTCGCCGTGGCTGCGGCAGTAATCCTTGATGGCCTTTTCCATATCGTCCGGTGCGGCGAAAGAAGCGTCGTCCGGGTCCACGAACGACACGGAAGGCTTGGCCTTGCCC